>NZ_CAMLFY010000018.1 GCF_946479415.1 uncultured Shinella sp.
GCGGCATGACGCGCGGCGATTACCTGATGCTGCAGTTCGAAATCCCGAACACGTCCATCGAGGCGGCCCTTGTCGCCGCCAAGCAGAAGGGCGTCACCTCGATCATCAACATCGCTCCCTTCAGCCCGGAAGCGCGCCGTCTCGGTGCAACGGCCGATATTCTCGTCGCCAATGAAACCGAATTCGACCTTTTCGTCGGGAAGGGCGAGCTTTCGGATGAGGAGCGCGAGGCCACCATGCGCAGGCTGCACGCCGAAAGCGGCCAGACGATCATCGTCACGCTCGGCGCCGATGGTGTCATCGCCATCCGCAAGGGCGAGATTTTCCGCGCTGCCGGCCTTGCGATCGAGCCGGTCGATACGGTGGGGGCGGGCGATACGTTCTGCGGCTATCTCGCCGCCTCGCTCGATGCCGGCCTTGCCTTCAAGGATGCGCTGCGCCGCGCGTCGGTCGCGGGGTCGATTGCCTGCCTCAAGCCCGGCGCCCAGCCCTCCATCCCCTTTGCCGCAACCGTCGATGCGAAGATCTAGGCGCGTAACACAACCGTTGCGGCAGCAAGATTTCGCAAATGGCAAATCAGGCGTCGCATTGGCCGCGACGCCTGAGAATTCAACCGCTTGGCACATTTCGTCAGGCCGCTGCGTCGCTATTTATTAATATTTTATAGGTTACTGAAGTCTTCAGACGCCGCGCCTTGAGGGAGCGGACCGTCTCTGGCGCTGGTCCTGCGCCCCGCCCTCCATGATGGAGATTTCCTGCAAGTGAATGTGCTTCTTCGCGGCCGTCTGCCGCGGACGTCTATCATCGTGAGGATTTCATGTTCAAATTCAAGGCCCAGTCGCTCGCGACGAAGCTGATCGCCGTTACCGGCGGTACGATCGCCCTGGTGATGCTCGCTTCCAATACCGTTCTCATCGGCCAGACCCAGAACCGCGTTTCCGACCTCGTCTATACGCAGGCCGATACCGAAGCGAAGGCGATCGCCTCCGACGTCGCTGCCGATATCGGCGCGCTGGCGGGTGCTGCACGCGCCATGAGCGGCGTCATCGAGCAGGGCCAGGGTGCCGGCTTCATGGAACGCAAGGACATCGTCGCCATTCTCAAGGCGAACACGGAAAAGAACAGCTTTGCGCTGGGCAGCTGGTTTGCCGAGGAGCCGAACGCCTTTGACGGCAAGTCGCGCGAGACGGCGGAGCAGCTGGAAACCGGCACGTTCAAGGACGGCTCGTTCAACCCCTACTGGACGAAGCGCAAGGACGGCGCGATCACGCTGTCGACCTTCCAGTCCGACTACAAGGCCGAGTGGTACGCACTCGCAGCCAAAAGCGGCAAGGGCGCCATGAGCCAGCCCTATCAGGAAACCTCGACCGGCGACGGCCTGACGATGGCCTCCATCGCCTATCCGGTCAACGTCAACGGCAAGCTGATCGGCGTCACCGGCGTCGACGTATCGCTGAAGACGCTCTACGACAAGCTCAGCCAGCTCAAGCCCTTCGGCGAAGGCCGCGTCATGCTGGTCTCGCAGGGCGCCAAGTGGATCGTCGCTCCGACGGTCGAGCTGCTGATGAAGGAATATGACGGCGAAGGCAACGAGGTCGTCAAGGACTCTCTGGCGACCGGCAAGATCGGCCATATCGCGAACCTGACCTTCGGCGAGCTCGCCTCCTTCGACCGCGTCGTCTATCCGTTCGCGCTGCCCGATATCAACACGACCTGGGCCGTCATCGTCGATGTGCCGCGTGCGGCGATCAATGCGCCGGTGCAGGACCAGACCTATATGATGATCCTGGGCGGCCTGATCGTTCTGGGCGCCGTGCTCGCTGGCCTCTATCTCGCCGTACGCACCTTCGTGCAGAAGCCGCTCGCCGGCCTCGTCGCCGACGTCGCCACACTCGGCAAGGGCATCTATACCCAGCCGATCGCCGGCCAGGACCGTTCGGACGAGACGGGCTCCGTCGCCAAGGCGCTGGAAGGTTTCCGCCACCAGCTCGCCGACACCAAGCGGCTGGAAGCCGAAGCCAACAGCCAGCGCCAGATGACGGAGGCCGAACGTGGCCGCTCGGAAGCCGAACGCGCCGAATCGAGCGCTCTCCAGCGCGATATCGTCGCCCGCCTTGGCGACGGTCTCTCGCAGCTGTCGTCCGGCAACCTGACCTTCCGTCTGTCGGGCGATTTCCCCGGCGAATACGCCAAGCTCAAGACCGACTTCAACTCGGCGATCGCCAGCCTCGAAGAGACGATCCAGACGGTCAATGCCTCGGTCGGCAATATCGGCGGCGGCACGGGCGAAATCTCCCGCGGCGCGGCCGACCTGTCGCACCGCACCGAACAGCAGGCCGCAAGCCTGGAAGAAACCGCCGCAGCGCTCGACGAGCTGACCTCGCAGGTCAATTCCAGCGCCGACAATGCCCGCGTCGCCGCCAAATCCGTGGAAACGGCCAGCAACGACGCCAGCAAGTCCGGCGAGGTCGTGCAGAAAGCCATCGCCGCCATGCATGGCATCGAGCACTCCTCGGACGAAATCTCCAACATCATCGGCGTGATCGACGAGATCGCCTTCCAGACCAACCTCCTGGCCCTGAACGCGGGTGTCGAAGCCGCACGCGCCGGTGAGGCCGGCAAGGGTTTTGCCGTCGTCGCCCAGGAGGTGCGCGAACTCGCCCAGCGTTCGGCCAAGGCCGCCAAGGAAATCAAGGCGTTGATCAACACGTCCGAAGTGCAGGTGCGCGAAGGTGTGGATCTTGTCGGCAAGGCCGGCGAGGCACTGGAAAACATCGCCGACCAGGTCATCCAGATCAACGGCCTGATCCGGCAGATCTCGCAGTCCGCCTCCGAACAGGCCGTCGGCCTCAAGGAGATCAACTCGGCCGTCAACCAGATGGACCAGGTGACCCAGCAGAACGCCGCGATGGTGGAAGAAACCACCGCCGCCTCCATGGCGCTGAACGACGAGGCGCAAACGCTGAAGTCGCTGGTTGCCCGCTTCCGCGCCGGTGCGGCAGTTGCCCAGCCGGTCCAGCCGGCCGCCCGTCCGCAGGCTGCCACCCGCAGCAGCTATCAGGCCCCGCGCACGGCGGCCCGCTCCATTCCGCAGGTCGCCGGCAATACGGCGCTCGCACAGGACGAGTGGGAAGAGTTCTGAAAGAACGGCGTTTGAACAGGAAGAGGCCGGCGGAAACGCCGGCCTTTTTCGTTTGGCCGGCGTGAATCCATCCCCGTGCGCCGCGGCCAACACCATCGCCCACGCGGCGGTTTCCGCCCGTGGGTTTCAAAGAGCATTTCGGACGGGGCGCTGAGAGCTGCCTCGACTGAAATAATATAGGTGGCACCTTTCAGCACCCCGTTCAGCGGTTTTTGCCCGCGACTTGGGTCTCTCTGCAAAGGCCGGGATTGAGGATGTCGTTCGCCGGTTTCCGGGTGGGCACAGCGCCGTTTGACATCGCGACCGCACGCTCTGGCGATCCCGACGGAAGGTTTTGACCTTCCCGCGTGTCTCCACCCGGCGGACGATGCCGACGCATCCGCCAATTCCAGCCCCCTTGTGTACCGCACAGGCACATCCGGCGCGCCTTCTGGAGCATGAAACGACGGGATCGGTCCGACACCCCATCGCTTCCCCCATGTCGCCGGAGGGAGACCATTTTCCGCAGGCCCGGTGCGTGAGGTTCTGCGTCTTCGCCCCACACACCGCGCCGACCCCGCCTCGCTGCCACGCCTGGCAGTGTATCCGCGGCGGGATGGGGGGATTGTAGGCACAGGTTTGCAGGGCGGGGAAAATGCGTGGTGATTTTCGTGCGGCGGCCATCACAAACAGGGTGGCAAACGCCGCATCGTCGGGCGTGCCTACCTCACTTCCGTCATACCGGACTTGATCCGGCATCCAGCAGCGCCGCGTCCGCGGCGCGGAAGGCCTGTGACGTCGAGGATGGGGCGAAGTGGTCTCTCACCGCGCGGACGCGCGGTGGCTGGACCCCGGATCAAGTCCGGGGTGACGGAGGAGAGGTAGAGCTGCCTGTCCGGTGGGCGGTGCGGATGTGGGGATGATGAGAGGGCATGCTGGGGGAAAGCTGGACGGTGAAGCAAGAGCGATGCGTTGAGACCGAAGAGACGACCCGCGCTTCGTCGGTTGATAGACGGGCGGCCTCTCATCCCCGCCCTATCAGGGCTAGACCCGAGGAGTCGAGCAGTCTGCGCCCATGGCGATATGTCCCGTGTCGTTACCAGCCATGAACACGAGACTGTCAAACGGTAGGTAATATTCTCGCCCGGACGCATGCCGCAATCACGCAGGCGATGGTTCTCAAAAAAAAAGACGCCCCGGCAGGGCCGGGGCGTTTTCAGTCGGGACGTGCTGCTGGAGAAAGCTTATTTGTGGCGCTTGCCGATTTCGTCGGACGTCAGGAAGCCGTCGCCGTTGCGGTCGCGCTGCTTGAACAGCGCGGCGGCGGCGGTTTCCATTTCGGCCTTGGTCAGCGTGCCGTTCTTGTCGGCATCGGCGCGTTCGAACATGCGGGCGCCCATGCGGTCCATGCGCGCTTCGCCAAGCGCCTCACGGGCGGCCTTGCGGGCTTCGTCGTCGGTCGACTTCACCTCGCGGAACGCCTTGCGGGCATCGCGGAAGGCGTCGCGCTTGGCATCGACTTCCGCCTTGGAGACCTCGCCGTTCTTGTCGGTATCGAAGCGCTCGAAGGTCTTTGTGGCCTGGGCCAGCATCTCCGCCTGCGAGACCTTGCCGTCGCCGTCGGTATCGAGACGCTTCAGCATGCGTTCGGCACGCTCTTCACCACCCTTGCCCTGGTGGCCCTTGCCCTTCATCGCGCCGGCATCCGCCGTATCGAGGGCACCATCCTTGTTGCCGTCACGGCGCGCGAAACTCTTGTCGGCCGCGGCAAGCACTTCGGCTTCGGACAGTGAGCCGTTCTTGTCTGTGTCGGCGCGGTCGAACATTTTTCCAGCACCCGGCAGCATGAAGGGGCCGGCGGCCTGGAGCGCTTCGCGTGCCTTGTCCTTGTCGGCATCCGCGGCATCGCGAACGGCCTTGCGGGCTTCCTTGAAGGCGGCGTGGCGCGCCTTGATCTCGTCCTTCGTGACCTGGCCATTGCCGTCGGCATCGAAGGCCTTGAAGGCGGCGGAGGCATTGGCCTTGTACTCGTCGAGCGAGACCTTGCCGTCCTTGTTCGTGTCGAGGCGTTCGATCATCGCGGCATGGCGCTGATGATGTTTGCCTTCGCCCTTGGCGGCGAAAGCGGGTGCAGCGGCACCCGAGAAAAGCAGGCCGGCGGCGACGGCGCCGAGAAGAAGTTCCTTTTTAGCCATGGTCGTTCCTTTCATCCATCATGTCCCTTGCGAGACAGGATAGCGGGAAGACCGGCCGGGGCCAGTTACAAATTGGTAATTCAACCCTTTGGCCGGAAAGGGTTTTTTCCGTGTCCGGAATGTGTCGGGCTTAATTAGAGAAGCGCGTTGAGGAAGGCCGTGAGGTTCGACGTCGCATAGTCGATATGCTGGTCGTCCTCGCTGCGCTTTTCCCAGGCGTCGACGAATTCGTGGTTATCGTCCTGCGGCACGAGCAGCACGGTCTTCATGCCGAGCGCCTTGGGCACGACGAGATTGCGCGGCAGGTCCTCGAACATCACGGCATGCGGCGTGTCCACCCGGTGCAGCGCCATGAACTTGTCATAGGTCGCACCCGCCGGCTTCGGCACATATTCGGCCGCCACGATATCGAAGACATCGTCGAAATGGTGGAAGATGCCGAGCGCCTTGGCAGCCATCTCGGCATGTTTCACGCTGCCATTGGTGAAGATGAACTTGCGGCCGGGCAGGGCCTGGATCGCCTCGCCGAGCGGCAGGTCGGGCGACAGGACGCCGTAATTGATGGCGTGCGCCTTTTCCAGGAAGTCGGCCGGATCGATCTTGTGGTGGATCATCAGCCCGTTCAGCGTCGTGCCGTGATCGTAATAATATTGCTTCTGCAGCGCGCGTGCGTCTTCGCGCGACAGACCCAGCAAAGCCGAGACATAGGCCGTCATGTTCTGGTCGATCTGGGCGAAGAGATCGATGTGATGCGGGTAGAGCGTGTTGTCCAGGTCGAAGACCCAGTCACGCACATGGGCGAAGTCGGCTTTGTTCGGAAGATCGGTCATGGCCGTCTTATGGCACGGGCACAGGCGGAGGAAAATGGAAATTTCCATGCCGGCCCTCGGCGGTGATGGATTTGGCCGATGCCGCATGCTAGCGGCAGGGCATGGAACTCTGGATCCCCATCACCATCGCCGCCGCCTTCCTGCAGAACCTGCGCTCGGCCCTGCAAAAACACCTTCAGGGCAAGCTCGGCACGCGCGGCGCGAGCTTCGTGCGCTTCGGCTACGGCTTTCCGCTGGCGATCCTCTATGCCGTCGTGCTGCACTGGGGTGTGGGGCTCGATTTCCCCACGCTCAACTGGACCTTCGCCTTCTGGGCAGTGGTCGGCGGTCTGGCGCAGATTTTTGCGACCATGCTGCTGGTCTATCTTTTCTCGCTTAGGAATTTCGCCGTCGGCACGGCCTATTCCAAGACGGAACCGGTGCAGGCGGCGATCTTCGGTTTTGTGCTGCTCGGCGAGCGCATCACTTTCGGCGCCGTCATCGCCATCGTGGTCGGCGTCATCGGGGTGATGCTGATCTCGATTGCCCGCGCTCCGCTCTCCTGGCGCAATACGTTCGCGGCGCTGACCAGCCGCACCGCGCTGATCGGTATCGCCTCGGGCGCGGTCTTCGGCGTCTCGGCCGTCGCCTATCGCAGCGCGTCCCTGTCGCTCGACGGTCCCGGTCCGATCATGAACGCGGCCGTGACGCTCGCCTGCGTCACCACCTTCCAGACGGCCTTCATGCTGGTCTGGATGCTGTGGAAGGACAGACAAGAGATCGTGCAGGTGCTGCGGAGCTGGCGCTCGTCGGCACTGGTGGGCATTGCCGGAGTGCTGGGCTCTGCCTGCTGGTTTACCGCGATGAGCCTGCAGCAGGTCGCCTATGTTCGCGCGCTCGGCCAGATCGAGCTCGTCTTCACCTTCATGGCCTCCTACTTCCTGTTCCACGAGCGGGTGAACCGCACGGAAGTGGTGGGATGCCTGCTGATCGTCTGCGGCATCCTCGGCCTGCTCTTCTGGTAGGAGACCGGCGGCGCAAGGCCGCCGGCAGAGCGTCTCAGGGCACGATGAGCGTGCCGGCGCCGTGCTCGGTGAAGATTTCGAGCAGCACGGAATGGGCGGTCTTGCCGTTGAGGATGACGACGCCCTGCACGCCGGCCTTGATGGCGTCGATGCAGGTCTCGACCTTCGGGATCATGCCGCCGGAAATCGTGCCGTCCTTGATGAGCGCGCGCGCCTGGGCGACCGACAATTCCTTGATGAGCTGGCCGTTTTTGTCGAGCACGCCGGGAACATCGGTCAGGAACAGCAGGCGCGTGGCGTTCAGCGCACCGGCAATGGCGCCCGCGAAGGTATCGGCATTGATGTTGTAGGTGTGGCCGTCGCGGCCGGGGGCGACGGGGGCGATGACCGGGATCATCTCGGACTTGGCGAGCAGGTCGATCAGCGTGCGGTCGACTTCCACGACCTCACCGACGAAGCCGAGATCGAGGATGCGCTCGATATTGCTGTCGGGATCGACGACGGTCTTCTTGGCCTTTTCGGCGAAGACCATGTTGCCGTCCTTGCCGCAGAGACCGATCGCCCATTCGCCCGTCTGGTTGATGAGCGCGACGATCTCCTTGTTGATCGAGCCGGCGAGCACCATTTCGACGATCTCGACCGTCTTCTGGTCGGTGACGCGAAGGCCGCCTTCGAACTTCGATTCGATACCCATCTTGGACAGCATGGCGCCGATCTGCGGGCCGCCGCCATGCACGACGATCGGGTTGACGCCGGATTGCTTCAAAAGCGCGATATCGCTGGCGAAAGCCTTGCCGAGTTCCGGATTGCCCATGGCGTGGCCGCCATATTTCACCACGATGGTCTTGTTCTCGTAGCGCTGCATATAGGGCAGGGCCTGGGCGAGAAGGCGGGCTTGGGTTTCGCTTTCGGATAGGGACATGGCGGCCTCGTCGGATTGGATGGGCGCCTGTTTAACGCATGTTTTGTGACGATGGAATGATCCGCCGGCCACATTGCTGCGTAGGGCGAGAAAAAGACTTTGCCCAAAGCAAACGGGAGCCGCGTGTGACCGGCAACGACATATCCTATCTGATCGGCCGCGTGTCGCTGAAGGACCGCAAGGCCTTCGCCGTGCTCTACGACAAGACCGCGTCGAAACTTTTCGGCATCTGTTTGCGTATCCTGCGGGATAGAGGCGAGGCGGAAGAGGCGCTTCAGGACGTCTATGTGAAAATCTGGCAGCGCGCTGACCGCTATGTGGCAGGCGAGACGAGCCCGATGGCCTGGCTTGCGGCCGTTGCACGCAATCAGGCGATCGATCTCGTCAGGGCGCGAAGACCGGTGGCGTCGGATATCGATGCGGCCTATGATATCGCCGACCCGCTCATGACGCCGGAGGAGGCCGTCGTGCTGAGCTCGGAGGGCCGCCGGATCGATGGCTGCATGGAAACGCTGGCGCCGGAACGGGCATTGGCGGTTCGCCGTGCCTATATAGAGGGTCTGAGTTATGAGGAGCTCGCCGACATCCACGGCGTGCCGTTGAACACGATGCGAACCTGGCTTCGTCGAAGCCTGTTGAAACTGAGAGAGTGCATGAGCCGATGACGGCGTCCGACAAAGAGATGAGAGACCCCCGCCGCGACGAGGTGATCGCCGGCGAATATGTGCTCGGGGTGCTTTCGGCCGAAGACCGCCGCAAGGTGGAGGCCCGGCTTGCCAAGGACCGCCAGTTCGCCGCCATGGTGAACCGCTGGGAAGAGAACCTCTCGACCTTCAACGACGATTACGAGGCGCTGCAACCGCCGCCGCGCGCCTATTCCGCTATCGAGCAGCGCATTCTGGGCGCTGCGCCGCCGGATGCGGCCTTCTCCGGCAAGGTGGCCGGCGGGTTCTGGAATTCGCTGGTGCTGTGGCGTTCGCTCGCCCTTGCCTCGCTGGTCACCTCCATCGGCCTTGCCGTATCGATGAGCGCATTGCTCGCGCCGCGCCCGGTGAGCGGCGGCCGGCTGGTCGCGGACCTCGCAGGCGAGAACGCGACGATCAATCTCGTTGCCCGCTACGATGAGGCCAATGGCGCGTTGCGCGTCACGCCCGTCGCGGCCGGCAAGGAGAAGGAAAAGTCGCTCGAGCTGTGGCTCGTCGAGGACGGCAAGTCGCCGGTCTCGCTCGGCGTGCTGCCGCAGACCGGCGAGGGGGAACTGGCCGTGCCCGCCGTCATGCGTGGCCGTCTGGTGCAGGGTGCGGTGCTGGCCGTCAGCGTCGAGCCCTTCGGTGGGTCGCCGACGGGCGCCGTGACCGGCCCCGTCATTGCCTCAGGCGCTGCCCGCTTCGACTGACCGGATATAGCCCACCCCAAAGCCGCGCCTTGCGCGGCTTTTTTGTTTTGAAACCAGACATTTCCAAAAAAGATCGCCCGGTCTGAAACTCTTTTTCCGAAACGCCCGTTGCTCACAAGGATCGCCTGATGGGCATCGCAATCGGGAGGACCCGCATTCCGCGGGCCGAAAAGAAGGACCACCCAACCATGATCCGTTTCACGCTCCGCACCGCCGCCATTGCTTCGGTTCTCGCTCTCGGCGCCTTTGCCGCCCATGCCGAGAACCCGATGGTCGGCGGTGCGCCGATGTTCGCCGAAAAGAACATCGTCGAAAACGCCGTCAATTCGAAGGATCACACGACGCTCGTCGCCGCCGTGAAGGCCGCGGGCCTCGTCGAAACGCTGTCCGGCAAAGGTCCGTTCACGGTGTTCGCGCCGACCAACGAAGCCTTCGAGGCGCTGCCGGCCGGTACGGTCGATACGCTGCTGAAGCCGGAAAACAAGGACCAGCTCACCAAGGTGCTGACCTGCCATGTCGTGGCGGCCGATGCGATGTCGGACGCGATCGGCAAGATGATCAAGGACGATGGCGGTGCGCACCCGGTCAAGACGGTCGGCGGCTGCATGCTGACGGCCAAGATGGACGGCGACAAGATCACGCTGACCGACGAAACGGGCGGTGTCGCGACCGTGACGATCGCCGACGTCAAGCAGTCGAACGGCGTCATTCACGTCATCGACAAGGTTCTGCTGCCGAAGGCCTGAGCCTCAAGGTCCCGCGCTTAACGGACCCACGCGGGATAACCAGTCCTTTGCCAGCCCTGGCCGCCGGAAGACCGGCGGCCTTTTTATGCGTGCCGACCTATTAACGCTCGATGGCGGTCAGGATGGCACTACGCAGTTCGTCCAGGCCGCGGCCTTTTTCCGAAGAGGTGGACAGCACCTCCGGGTAGGCGGCGGGGCGCTTGACGATCTTCAGCCGCGTTTCCTCGATGAGGCGCGGCACGCCGGCATCCTTGATCTTGTCGGTCTTGGTCAGCACGACCTGATAGGAGACGGCGGCCTTGTCGAGCAGGGTCAGGACCTCCTCGTCGTTCTTCTTGATGCCGTGGCGGCTGTCGATCAGCACATAGACGCGCTTCAGCGTGGAGCGGCCGCGCAGATAGTCGAAGACCAGCTTGGTCCAGGCATCGACATGCTCCTTCGGCGCCTGGGCATAGCCGTAACCGGGCATATCGACGAGCGCCATCGGCGGCAGGTCGCCTTCCTCGCCGGAAAAGCCGTCGGGCACGAAGTAATTGAGTTCCTGGGTGCGGCCGGGCGTGTTCGAGGTCCGGGCCAGTCCCTTGTGGCCGACCAGCGCATTGATCAGCGACGACTTGCCGACATTCGAGCGGCCGGCAAAGGCGATCTCCGGCGGCCCTTCAGGCGGCAGGAATTTCATGGCCGGCACGCCGCGGATGAAGATCCACGGCCTGCCGAACAGCGGCTTGTCGCCCGGTGAGGTCGTCTCGGTCATGGTTTCGGCCTTTGTTGTCAGGCCCCCGGCTTCCGGGTTTTGGCCGCGAAAGTCAAGCGCGGCGCTGCCGCCAGAGTTCGACGCCGAGATAGCAGATGAGCGCCGTCAACACGATGGCGCCGCCGATGACCGTATAGGTGCTCGGGATTTCGCCATGGATGAGCGCCACCCAGAGCGGCCCCAGCACCGTCTCGGCGGTGCCGAGCAGGGCGGCGAGCGCCGAGGGGATGAGCCGGGCACCGGTGACGAAGAGGGCGAGGCCGAGGCCGAAGTTCAGCGCGCCGAAGACGATGAGGATGCCGAGTTCGCTGGCCGTGATGGCAAAGCCGGAAGCCTGGCTTGCCGCCGTCGTGCCGGCGATGACGGTGCCGAGGAAGACGGCGGGCGTCATGCGCACATGGGCAAAGCGGCGGGTGATGATCGTCGCGCTGGCAAAGGCGAAGGCGATGAGAAGGGCGAGCGCATCGCCGATCATCGATGAGCCGCCACCGAGCGATTCCGACACCATGATGGCGACGCCGCCGATCACGGCGGCAATGGCGATCCAGGTATGCGTGGCGACCTTTTCGCGAAACAGCATCCACGCCATCAGGGCGGCGATCAGCGGCACGCCGGCCTGGATCAGCATGACATTGGCGACGGTCGTATAGGCGAGCGCCAGGATGAAGGAGGTGGAGGCGGTGGCAAAACAGATGCCGACGGCAATGCCGGCAAGCCCCATGCCCTTGAAGAGCTGCACGGTGCCGCGCGGCCCGTCGCGCACCAGCATGAAGCCGAGCAGGAACAGGGCGGCGAAAAGCGAACGCCAGAACACGACCGTCCAGCCATCCTCGATATGCAGGAAGCGCGCCAGCGTGCCGCCGAAGCTCCAGGCGACGGCTGCCCCAAGCACCAGGGCTGCGCCAAAACCCTGTCCGCGGCTTTCCGGGAGGGTGGGGGTGACCGGAAGGGTGGAGGCGGAAGACATGGCGCGCGCTCGCAGAAAGGGATCGTCGCGAGCATGACAGGGATGCGCCCGCGCTGCTCTCATGCCAGCGACGGGACGATGTCGCAAGCGGGTTTGGCGGACAGATCGAGGGAGAAGTCCACGCTACAAAACAAAACCCCGGCACTGGGCCGGGGTTCGTGTCGTTTCCTGAAAGCGTCAGGACGATGGTTTGGCTTTCTTGCCGAACAATCCCTTGAGATTGTCGAAGAGCTCGATCTTCACGCCGTGGCGCTTCATGATGATGCCCTGCTGGATGATCGAGAGCGTGTTGTTCCAGGCCCAGTAGATCACGAGGCCGGCCGGGAAGGTCGCCAGCATGAAGGTGAAGATCAGCGGCATCCAGGTGAAGATCATCGCCTGGGTCGGATCCGGCGGCGTCGGGTTCATGCGCATCTGCAGGAACATGGTGACACCCATGATGAGCGGCCAGACGCCGATCATCAGGAAGTGCGGCACGTCGTAGGGCAGAAGGCCGAAGAGGTTGAACAGCGACGTCGGATCGGGCGCGGACAGGTCGTGGATCCAGCCGAAGAACGGGGCATGGCGCATTTCGATGGTGACGTAGATCACCTTGTAGAGCGCGAAGAACACCGGGATCTGCAGAAGGATCGGCCAGCAGCCCGCCAGCGGGTTGATCTTCTCTTCCTTGTAGAGCTGCATCGTGGCCTGCTGCAGCGCCATGCGGTCGTCGCCGAACTTGGCCTTCAGCTCCTCCATCTTCGGCTGCATCTTCTTCATGTTCGCCATGGAAGCGTACTGCTTGTTGGCGAGCGGGAAGAACAGGCCCTTCACGACGATGGTGGTGATCAGGATCGCGATGCCGAAATTGCCGAAATAGCGGAAGAAGAAGTCCATCAGCTGGAACATCGGCTTGGTGAAGAACCAGAACCAGCCCCAGTCGATCATCAGGTCGAAATGCGGGATCGCATAGGACGTCTTGTAGCCGTCGATGACGGGCACTTCCTTGGCGCCGCCGAAGAACAGGTTCTTGACGTCGGTCTTCTGGCCGGGCGCGATGGTGATGTCGTCCTGGCGGTAGTCCGCCTGATAGCGCGGGCGGCCGTCCGTGAAGTAGGAGAAGCGCGTCTCGTAGGGGGTAGCCTGCGGCGGCACGATGGCGGTCGCCCAATACTTGTCGGTGATGCCGAGCCAGCCGCCGGTCGCCTTGCCGGGCGCGACCGTCGTGTCGTCCTCGGTTGCCTTGTACTTCACCTCGTGCAGGCCGAGATCGCCGAGCACGCCGATGAAGCCTTCATGCAGCACATAGACCGACGGGTCCTTCGGCTTGAAGAAGCGCGTCGCGCGGCCATAGGGCGACAGCGCGATCGCCGCGTCAGTGCGGTTCTCGATGCTGTCATTGATCGTGAACATGTAGTGTTCATCGACGGAGACGGTGCGGGTGAAGACGACGCCCTTGTCATTGGTGAAGGTGAGCTTCACGGGGCTCGTCTGCGTCAGCTTGCCGGTGCCGTCCTGCGTCCAGACGGTCTGCGGGCCGGGAACGGTGCCCGTCGCATCGCTGCCGACATAGCCGATCTCGGAGAAATAGCCGTGTTCGGTCTCGGCCGGGCTCAAAAGCGTGATGATCGGGCTCGTCTTGTCGACGGTCTCGTGGAATTCCTTGAGCTTCAGGTCGTCGAAGCGGGCGCCGGTCAGATTGATGGAGCCGGAAAGCGATGGGGTGTCGATTTCGACGCGGGCCGACTTGGCGATCGCGGCTTCGCGCGTCTCGGTGGTCGTGCCGGTCGCCGCGCCGCCGGGCAGGGTGCCGTTGGTTGCGGTCGTGGTCGTCGTCGTGGAACCACCGGCGGACGTGGTCGTCTGCTGGGTCTGGCTGGCCTGCTGCGCTTCGAGTGCCGCACGGTCCTTGTCCAGCTTGGGGTTCACATAGAGGAACTGCCACGCGACGAGGATCAGCACCGACAGTGCGATCGCCACGAAATAATTGCGGTTGTTTTGCATCATTCTTTCCCGGGAGCAGCAGGGTGCTGCTGCTTCTGTTTCTGCCGCGTCGCGATCCGGTCCTTCAGACCGGCCTGCAAGGTTTTGAAGGACGCGCTGAGCACATCCCGTCTGGCGACAACCACATAGTCGTGTCCGGGCTCCATTGCAAACCCGGCCGATAGCCGCACCGCCTCTTTCAGGCGCCGGCGCATGCGATTGCGTTCCACGGCGTTGCCGTGCTTCTTGGTAACGGTGAAGCCGACGCGGGGCTGTTCGTCCGGCATTTGCCGGTCGCGCACTTCGAGAAGGAACAATGGTCCCTTACGCTTCTCGCCCTCGCGCACAGAAAGAAACTGCGGACGGCTTTTCAGCCGTCCGACAGCAGATTGTTTGGACTTTTTCGTCATATGCCCGTCGCCTCTGTTCGGGCATCAACGGCCTTAGGCCGAGAGGCTCGCGCGGCCGCGTGCACGGCGTGCGGACAGGACCTTGCGGCCGCCCTTGGTAGCCATGCGGGCACGGAAGCCGTGACGACGCTTGCGAACAAGCTTGGAGGGTTGGTAGGTACGCTTCGTCATTTATTTAATACCGCGGTGTGCGGCCCTTCTTGGGTTTTGCTTTACGCAATCAGCGTTGAAAGTCCGACACAGGCTTGCCCTCGCGGGAAGCCAGGCTGTCCGGACGTGCGCGGCTTATAAGGGCAAAGCCGGGCAAAAGTCAATTGCGGCAGCACGGCGCGCCGGACTGTCATAATCGTTAAGGCGGAATGCCTCTTTGGGTTGTGTTGACTGGTGTTTTATCAGGTCTGACTGACGTAACGTCAGGCTGCAGCCCTGAAATTCCTCGTTATTTTACGCTGGCGCAACATTAGCAATGTTCGAGATACCCGATTCTCGGTGGGTTGGATCAAAATCTAATTAACCTTTACCGTTTACCGTCATTGTCTTGTGGAGGCGGTCGAGCCGTTACCCGTTTGTCAGCTGTGCTTGGAGTGTGACGTGAAAATACGCGGCAAGATCTACCTCATCGTGGGCGTGATGGGCTTCATTTCCGTCCTCATCGGCGCCATCGCCGTTCATGTGGTCTCCGAATACAGCGACAAGCTGCATCAGTATGAGAACGCTGCGGATCGCGCCTTCCTCGGCGAGCATCTGAACCGCCAGGTTACCGCCGTCGTGATGGAAGCGCGCGGCGTCTACGCCGCCAAGGACACCGAGGGCGCCAAGAAATTCGCCGAAGGTATTGCCAAGGAACTCGACGGCATCGACGCGACACTCAAGGAATGGCAGCCGATCGTGCCGGACGCGCAGAAGGCCGCCTTCGACGCCGTGGTTTCGCGCGCCGCCGAATTCCGCACCTTCCGCATGGAAACGGCTCGCCTCGGCACCACGGAATCGATCGCCGCCGCCAACGAGCAGGGCAATAACGAGCTGAACCGCGCCAACCGCAAGGCCTTCCAGAAGGAAATCGACGCCGTCGTGCAGACGGACAACGAGAACCTGACGGCCATCAAGGCCGACATCGCCGCCTTCGAGACCCTGATGCTGACGCTCGTGCTCGGCACCGTCGGCGCCGGCCTCGTGCTGGGCGGCGGCATCGCCTTCTATATCGCGACCAATGAACTGAGCCGCCCGATCCAGAAGGTCACCGACACGATGAACCGGCTTGCCGGCGGCGATCTCGAGACGGAAGTGCCCTATGCCGGCCGCCAGGACGAGATCGGCGAAATGGCCGCCGCCGTCGCCGTGTTCCGCCAGAACGCCATCACCGTGCGCGACCTCAACGCCCAGGAACAGGTTCTGCGCGAAAAGAGCGCGGACCTCCAGTCCTCCATCGCGACCGTCGTTCACGCGGCCGCCGCCGGCGACTTCTCCTCGCGCATCGGCAAGGATTATCACAACGAGGACCTCAACCGCTTCGCCCGCTCCGTCAACGAGCTGGTCGCGGGCGTCGAGGAGGGCATCGCCGAAACCCGCCGCGTCATCGGCTCGCTGGCCGACGGCGACCTGACGCAGACCATGAACGGCTCGTTCCGCGGCGCCTTCGCTGAGTTGCAGCAGAACGTTAATGCGACGCTTGCCACGCTCCAGCGCACCATGCGCGAAGTGCGCGGCTCGACGGATGCCATCAACGCCAATTCCGGCGAGCTGCGCACCGCCTCGGACGATCTTTCCAAGCGCACCGAGCAGCAGGCCGCAGCGCTCGAGGAAACCTCCGCCGCGCTCGAAGAAATCACCGCCGCCGTCAAGAATTCGACGGAACGGGCCAACGAGGCGACCTCGATGGTCGGCGAGGCGACGCAGAGCGCCAAGCAGTCGGGCGCCATCGTGCGCAACGCCATCGACGCCATGGGCCGCATCGAGCAGGCCTCCAGCGAGATCAGCCAGATCATCTCGGTCATCGACGAGATCGCCTTCCAGACGAACCTTCTCGCGCTGAATGCCGGCGTGGAAGCCGCCCGTGCGGGCGAAGCCGGCAAGGGTTTTGCGGTCGTCGCGCAGGAAGTGCGTGAACTCGCCCAGCGCGCCGCCAGCGCCGCCAAGGACATCAAGGGCCTGATCACCAAGTCGGGCAGCGAAGTGGCCGTCGGCGTGAAATATGTCCAGGAGACGGGTGCCGCCCTCTCCGACATCGAGACCCGCGTCGTCACCATCAACGACCGCATCCATGCGATCGCCACCGCCGCCCGCGAACAGGCGACGGGCCTGCAGGAAATCAGCACTGCCATCAACCAGATGGACCAGGTGACGCAGCACAATGCCGCGATGGTCGAGGAAACATCGGCCGCCACGCACAAGCTGAAGGGCGAGGCCGACAGCCTGGCCGATCTCGTCGCCCGCTTCCGCACCGGTGACGCCGCGCAGTACGTCGCACCTGCCCGCGCCGAAAGCCGCCCGGTCGAATCGCCCGCCCGCCGCATGATGGGCAATGTCGCCCGCGCCTTCGGCGGCAACCGCGCCGTGGCGACGGCCGCCGTCGCCCAGGAAAACTGGGAAGAGTTCTGATCCTTTCGGGGATCGGTGGAGACAGCAACGCGGCGGTGGCGACACCGCCGCGTTTTACATTTTGAACCGGCGTTGGAAAAATCGCCGCAATCTCTTATAATTACCGCATTGCAGGGCGGGTGGCGCAGGGGCGCGCCTCCGGCCCGCTGCCATTTGCCGCGCATTGTGCCGCCGGGAGTTGAGAGATGATGGACAGAGACGCATCCGCGTCCTTGACCGGGACGCCGGTGCCGGCGGCCGGATATCTGTCCGGCCTGTCGGGCAGGCTGCTGCTGCTCACCGCCGTCTTCGTGATGATCGCCGAAGTGCTGATTTTTGCGCCTTCGGTCGCCAATATGCGCCTGCAATGGCTGCGCGACCGCCTGAACACGGCCGCCGCCGCCAGTGTCGTCATCGAAGGCCTGCCGGATCAGGAGCTGCCGCGCGCCGTGCAGCAGGAAACGCTGATGGCGACGGGCGCCAAGGCGATCGTGCTGAAGAAGGCGGATGCCTCGCGCATGGTGGCGGCTCTCGACATGCCGCCGAGCATCGACGCGCAATACGACCTTTCCGATGTCTCGCTGCCGACGGCGATCTACGACGCCTTCGACACGCTGCTGTTCGGCGGCAAGCGCGTCATCCGCGTCTATGGCCCGGTCGGCGAAACGAGCACGCGCATCGAGCTTCTGCTCGACGAGCAGAAGCTGCGCCGCGCCATGCTTGCCTATGCGCGCAATGTCTTCATCCTCTCGATGTTCATCTCGCTGGTCACGGCAAGCCCGATCTTCTTCGCGCTCAACCGCCTGCTGATCCGCCCGGTGCGCCGGATGACGGAAAACATCCAGGCCTTCACCGCCGATCCCGCCAATCCGGTGCGCGTGCTGGTGCCGTCGGGCGGCCGCGACGAAATCGCCGTTGCCGGCATTCATCTGGCCGCCATGCAGCAGACGCTGCAGCGCACGCTGAAGGAACAGAAGAACCTCGCCGATCTTGGCCTCGCCGTATCGAAGATCAACCACGACATGCGCAATATCCTGGCGTCGGCGCAGCTGATGTCCGACCGCCTCTCCGATGTGGACGACCCCGTGGTCAAGCGCGTCGCGCCGAAACTGCTGCGCAGCATCGACCGGGCGGTGGGCTACACGAATGAGGTGCTCTCCTATGGCCGCATGCGCGAGCCGGAGCCGCGCCGCCGCTTCGTGGCGCTGCGCCCCCTCGTGCAGGAAGTGTCGGAGGTTCTGGCGCTCGATACGCGCGGCGACATCGATTTCGTGGTGCAGATCGAGCAGGCGCTGGAGGTCGATGCCGACGGCGAGCAGCTCTTCCGGGTCATCCACAATCTCTGCCGCAACGCCGTGGAGGCGCTGGCGCAGGATCTGGGCGGCGAACGCCGCGCCGTCGTGGTGACGGGCCTGCGCACCGGCGCTGTCGTGTCGATCGCCATCGACGACAACGGCCCCGGCATGCCCGCCAAGGCGCGTGAAAACCTCTTCGCCGCCTTCCGCGGCTCCGTGCGCTCCGGCGGCACCGGCCTTGGCCTCGCCATCGCCCGCGAGCTGGTGCTCGCCCATGGCGGCACGATCGCGCTCGTCGAAAAGGCGACCCCCGGCACGCTCTTCCGCATCGAGCTGCCCGACCGCCCCGTCCCCCTCGACGCCTTCCGTCACCGCGCCTGATTTCTGAGGCGCTTGCCGGCCGGATATGACGGGACGGTGAAAAAAGTACATTTTTTCTGAGAAAGACGCTTGCAATAACCCGGAGTACCCTTTAGTGAACCGCCTCACAGACGGGCACCAAACGCCCCGCTGTCAGCGCACCCGTAGCTCAGCTGGATAGAGCACCAGACTACGAATCTGGGGGTCAGGAGTTCGAATCTCTTCGGGTGCGCCATTTCTCTTTCTGAACAATCTGGTTGATTGCGCTCTGCTTGGGCTGGTCCTTCGCGCGCCGTTTCGGCGCTTTTTTGCGTTTCTCCCTGCTGTCTGAAATCCACGTTCGAGGGGTGCGATCAAAAAAATCGCGATCGGCAACTTTTGGCCGTTTACAATAGTAATATAATATGATGTTTTACGCCTGCTGCTGAGGAGCAGCTTTCTTTGGGAGGACATCATGAAATTCAAAATCGCACTCGCAAGTGCCACGATCCTTGCTGCCTCGATGTTCAGCGCCGCATCCGCCGCCGACCTGACGATCGGCTTTTCGCAGATCGGTTCGGAATCCGGCTGGCGCGCTGCCGAAACCACGCTCACCAAGCAGCAGGCTGAAAAGCGCGGCATCGACCTGAAATTCGCCGACGCCCAGCAGAAGCAGGAAAACCAGATCAAGGCGCTGCGCTCGTTCATCGCGCAGGACGTCGATGCCATCCTGATCGCCCCCGTCGTCGCCACGGGCTGGGATGAAGTGCTGCAGGAAGCCAAGGATGCGGAAATCCCGGTCATCCTGCTCGACCGCACGGTCGATGCCTCGAAGGATCTCTACCTGACGGCCGTCACCTCCGACCTCGTCCATGAAGGCAATGTCGCCGGCAAGTGGCTGGTCGATACCGTTGCCGGCAAGCCGTGCAACGTCGTCGAATTGCAGGGCACGACGGGCTCGTCGCCGGCCATCGACCGCAAGAAGGGCTTCGAAGAGGCGCTCGCCGGCAAGGACAACCTGAAGATCATCCGCAGCCAGACCGGCGACTTCACCCGCACCAAGGGCAAGGAAGTCATGGAAAGCTTCCTGAAGGCGGAAGACGGCGGCAAGAACATCTGCGCGCTCTACGCCCATAACGACGACATGGCCGTCGGCGCCATCCAGGCGATCAAGGAAGCCGGCCTGAAGCCGGGCAAGGATATCCTCGTCGTCTCCATCGACGCCGTTCCGGATATCTTCCAGGCCATGGCGGCCGGCGAAGCCAACGCCACCGTGGAACTGACGCCGAACATGGCAGGTCCCGCTCTCGACGCGCTCGACGCCTTCCTCAAGGACGGCAAGGAACCGCCGAAGTGGATCCAGACGGAATCGAAGCTCTATACCCAGGCCGACGATCCGCAGAAGGTCTACGAGGAGAAGAAGGGCCTCGGCTACTGATCTCCTTCCGGGAGCCCCGCGTCCGGCTCCTAACTTGACGCGGGGCATCTACCCCAAGACCAATCGACATTCAGGCCATGCCGGCCTGCAAATGGCACTTTTTCGCGCTTCCGGTGCTCACGTACTTGAGTACGCTGCGCTCCGGGTCACGAAAAACCACCGTTTTCGGCGCGGCCTGGCCTGAATGGCGATCGGTCTTAGCATTCGGCCTCTCCGGTTTCTCGCCGGTTCGGCCGGCTCGCCTGCCGTCTCCCCTTGGGACGGCGGGCGGCAGACGTCACACGGGTGGGATCATGCAGGCGAGTACCTCCATTCTTTCGGCAACGGCGATCGACAAGATCTTTCCCGGTGCCAGGGCGCTCGACGGCGTCGATTTTTCGCTTCAGCGCGGCGAGGTCCATGCGCTGCTCGGCGAAAACGGCGCGGGCAAGTCGACGCTCGTCAAATGCCTGACCGGCGCCTATCGCCGCGATGGCGGGCGCATCCTGCTCGATGGCGCGGACGTCGATCCGCAGAGCACGCTGGAAGCGCAGAACCTCGGCATCGGCACTGTTTACCAGGAGGTCAATCTCCTGCCGAACCTGACGGTCGCCGAAAACCTCTTCCTCGGCCGCCAGCCGAAACGCTTCGGCTTCATCGACAGCCGCGACATGAACCGGCGCGCGAAGGCGCTGCTTGCCGAATACGATCTCGATATCGATGTGACCGCCGAGCTTGCCGCCTATTCGGTGGCGGTGCAGCAGGTCATCGCCATTGCGCGCGCCGTCGATCTCTCCGGCAAGGTGCTGATCCTCGACGAGCCGACGGCCAGCCTCGACACACATGAAGTGGCGATGCTGTTCCGCATCGTGCGCCGCCTGAAGGAGCGCGGCCTCGGCATCATCTTCATCACCCACTTCCTCGAGCAGGTCTACGACATTTCCGACCGCATCACCGTGCTGCGCAATGGGAAGCTCGTCGGCACGCGTGCCACGGCGGATCTGCCGCGCCGCGATCTCATCGCCATGATGCTCGGCCGCGAGCTGGTGCAGGAAGTGGCGGCGGAGCATGGCGCGAAGGGCGAGGGCGGCGAGGTCCGATTCCGCTTCCGCAATTTCGGCCGAAAGGGCCATATCCAGGCCTTCGATCTCGATGTGCGCAGGGGCGAGGTGGTCGGCATTGCCGGCCTGCTCGGTTCGGGGCGCACCGAGACGGCGGAAATCCTGTTCGGTGCCGAGCGGGCCGATAGCGGCACGGCGGAAGCAGACGGTCGCACGCTGGACCTCTCCTCGCCGCGATCCGCCATCCGCGAAAAATTCGGTTTCTGCCCGGAGGATCGCAAGGTGGACGGCATCATCGGCGATCTCTCGGTGCGCGAAAACATCGCGCTCGCCTTGCAGGCACGGCGCGGCTGGGCGCGGCCGATCAGCCGCAGCGAGCAGGACCGGCTGGCCGACGAGTACATCAGGGCGCTCGATATCCGCACCAGCGATCGCGAAAAGCCGATCAAGCTTCTCTCGGGCGGCAACCAGCAGAAGGCGATCCTCGCGCGCTGGCTCGCCACGAACCCGGATTTCCTGATCCTCGACGAGCCGACGCGCGGCATCGATGTCGGGGCGCATGCGGAAATCATCCGCCTCATCGAATCGCTCTGCGGGAAAGGCATGTCGCTGATCGTGATCTCGTCCGAACTGGAAGAACTCGTCGCCTATTCGAGCCGCGTCATCGTGCTGCGCGACCGGGCGCATGTCGCAGAACTCGTCGGCAACCAGGTGACGACCGACGGCATCGTCGAGGCGATCGCTGCCTCGGCCGGGAGGGCGGACGTATGAGCGCGACACTGAAGGCCTATGCGGTCAGGCTGTTTCCGCAGGTCGCAGCACTTGCCGTCATCCTGCTGATGGTCTCCATCGCCTTTCCCGGCTTCTTCAAGCTCGAAATGCAGAACGGCCGGCTCTATGGCAGCCTGATCGACATCCTGAACCGCGGCGCGCCGGTCGCGCTGCTCGCGATCGGCATGACCGTCGTCATCGCCACTAAGGGCATCGACCTCTCCGTCGGCGCCGTTATGGCGATCTGCGGCGCGGTGGCGGCTGCCGCCATCACCTCCGGCCATTCGCTCGCCATGACGCTCCTGATCACGCTTGGCACCGGCATTCTCTGCGGCCTGTGGAACGGCATCCTCGTCGCCGTGCTCGATATCCAGCCGATCATCGCCACGCTGGTGCTGATGGTGGCCGGGCGCGGCATCGCGCAGCTGATCACCGAAGGCGCCATCCTTACCTTCAACGATGCCGGGCTGATCTTCATCGGCAGCGGTTCGCTGTTCGGCCTGCCCATGCCGGTCGTCATCTGGCTCGCCTTCGGCCTGCTCGTGGCGCTGCTCGTGCGGCGCACGGCGCTCGGCATGCTGATCGAGGCGCTCGGCGTCAACCGCCGCGCCTCCATGCTCTCGGGTGTCTCGACGGGCGTGCTGCTGATCGCGGCCTATGTGCTCTCGGGCCTCTGTGCCGCTTTGGCCGGCATTATTGCCGCCGCCGATATCCGCGGCGCGGATGCCAACAATGCCGGTCTCTGGCTGGAGCTCGACGCGATCCTGGCGGTCGTCGTCGGCGGCACCTCGCTGCTCGGCGGGCGCTTCTCGATTGCCGCCTCGCTCATCGGCGCGCTGATCATCCAGTCGGTCAATACCGGCATCCTGCTTTCGGGCTTCCCGCCGGAATTCAATCTCATCATCAAGGCGGCGATCATCGTGCTGATCCTCGTCATCCAGTCGCCGCGTGCGCAGTCGGCCTTCGTCTTCCTCTCCCGTGCCCGCGCATCGGACAAGAAGACGGCCGGGGAGGCGAAATGAACCCGCGTTATCTTCCGCTCACCGCGACCATCGCGATCTTCCTGATCGCCTATGCCGTCTGCATCGCGCAATATCCCAACATGCTGTCGACGCGCGTCATCGGCAACCTTTTGACGGACAATGCCTTTCTCGGCATCGCCGCCGTCGGCATGACCTTCGTCATCCTCTCGGGCGGCATCGATCTCTCCATCGGCGCGGTCATCGCCTTTACCGGCGTCTTCCTCGCCGTGCTGCTCCAGGCGACATCGATCCATCCGCTCGTCGCCTTCGTGCTGGCGCTCGCCATCACCACGGCCTTCGGCGCATTGATGGGGGCGATCATTCACCATCTGGAAATGCCGCCCTTCATCGTCACGCTCGCCGGCATGTTTTTGGCGCGCGGCATGGCGTTTGTCCTGTCGATTGACTCGATCCCGATCAAGCACCCGTTCTATGCGACGCTGAAGAGCCTCTATTACAAGCTGCCCGGCGGCGGACGCATCACGCTGATCGGCGGGCTGATGCTGCTGGTCTTCGCGCTCGGCATCCTGATTGCCCACCGCACCCGCTTCGGCGCCAATGTCTATGCGCTCGGCGGCGGTGCTGCGACGGCGCGGCTGATGGGCGTGCCGATCGGGCGCACGACGATCGGGATCTATGCGCTCTCCGGCTTCCTCGCCGGCCTCTCGGGCATCGTCTTCTCGCTCTACACCTCGGCAGGATATTCGCTGGCGACGGTGGGCGTGGAACTCGACGCCATCGCCGCCGTCGTCATCGGCGGCACGCTGCTCACCGGCGGCTCCGGCTTTATCGCGGGCACGCTGGTCGGCATCCTCATCCAGGGCCTCATCCAGACCTACATCACCTTCGACGGCTCGCTGTCGAGCTGGTGGACGAAGATCCTGATCGGCCTTTTGCTCTTCGCCTTCATCCTGTTGCAGAAGGGGCTGATCCACGTCACCGACCGGCGGAGGCGGCATGCCTGATTTCTCGCGCACGCCGCCTCTCGCGCTCCCACTCTGTTTCTAGACGGAGGGTGAAGCGGTGCGGAAAACAGGTCTGCTCGAAACCATGATGAACGGAGCGGTGGCGCGCACCAGCCACTCGCAGGTGGTGGGCGAACTCGGCAAGGCGATCATCGCGGGCGAGTTTCCGGTGGGCGCGACGCTACCGGGCGATGCGGAAATGGAGGCGCGCTTCGGCGTGTCGCGCACCGTCATCCGCGAGGCGATGAAGACGCTCGCCGCCAAGGGCCTCGTCGTGCCGCGCGCCCGCATCGGCACGCGGGTGACGCCGAAGGACCAGTGGAACCTGTTCGACAGCGATATCCTCACCTGGCACTTCGCCGTCGGCGTCGATGATGTCTTCCTGATCCATCTCAGCGAAATCCGCCTCGGCTTCGAGCCGCAGGCCGCAGCGCTCGCCGCGCGCCATGCGACGGAGGCGGATATCAACCAGATGATGCTGCTCGCCGTCGCCATGGGCGATCCCGAGCACACGCCGGAAACCTTGGCGCTGGCCGACCTGCGCTTCCATCTCGCCGTGATGGATGCCGCGCGAAACCCCTTCATGCGCACCGTCGGCAGCCTGATCGAGGCGGCGCTGGCCGGCGTCTTCAAGCTCAGTTCGCCGGCTTCCGACCGCATCAAGATCGGCGACGTCGCGGCAACCCACATGCGCATCGTCGAGGAAATCCGCCGCCGCGACGAGGATGGCGCGCGCCGCGCCATGGAAAACGTCATCCGCGTCGGCCGCGCCCGCATCACCGATGCGCTGGGCGGACAGTCGTCCGGGCCGGCGTGACCGATATGCCACGCCTCCCTGCGTCGATGGGGTCGGCCACTCTGCTTGTCTTCTAAACCGCGTCTCACTCCGCTAAGCAGGGAAATCGGTGCGCCGCACCGGCGAGAACTGGAAAGCGGAAGGAAGCGGGACATGATGCACCGCGAAATGCCGCGCGTATTGCGTCGCGTGATTGTCGCCGGGGTCATTCTGTTGGCGGGCTGTGCCGGCCGGCCCGAGGGCGTGCTGGTGCCGAGCGGCGAGACCCCGCCGGGTGTTTCGACCGTCGATCTCTTGGTCGCGACCACGCGCGCACCCTCCGAGCAGCCGGGCGTGCTGTTTTCCGGCGAGCGCGGCTCGGATCTCCAGCTGCGCGACATCACCATTTCCATTCCGCCGGACGACAAGCGCAAGATCGGCCAGGTGCAATGGCCGAAGAAGCTGCCGGCCGATCCGCTGAAGGATTTTTCAACGGTCAGCGTCACGGCGATCGACAAGGAGAAGGCCGGGAGCGCCTGGCTCGATCGCAACCTGCCGAAAAGCCGGCGCGTGCTGATCTTCGTGCATGGTTTCAACAACCGCTACGAGGATGCCGTCTACCGCTTTGCGCAGATCGTGCATGATTCCAAGACGGATGCGGCGCCGATCATCTTCACCTGGCCCTCGCGCGCCAGCATCTTCGACTATTCCTACGATAAGGAAAGCACCAACTATTCGCGCGATGCGCTGGAAGAGCTGCTGAGCGCTGCGGTCGCCTCGCCGAAGGTCGGCGAAATCACCATCATGGCCCATTCGATGGGCACGTGGCTGGCGGTCGAGACGCTGCGCCAGATGGCGATCCGCAACGGGCGTGTACCGAAGAAGATCCAGCAGGTCATTCTCGCCTCGCCCGATCTCGACGTCGATGTCTTCGGCCAGCAGCTGCGCGCGCTGGGCAAGGAGCGGCCGCAATTCACCCTGTTCGTCTCGCGGGACGACCGGGCGCTGACCCTGTCGCGCCGCATCTCCGGCAATGTCGACCGTCTCGGCCAGATCGATCCCTCGCAGGAGCCCTACCGCTCGATGCTGGAAAAGCAGGGCATCACGGTGCTCGACCTGACGGCGCTGAAATCCGGCGACAGCCTGAACCACGGCAAATTCGCCGAAAGCCCCGAGGTCGTGCGCCTCATCGGCAACCGGCTGATCGACGGCCAGACGGTGACGGATTCCGAAGTGGGCTTCGGCGACCGGCTCGGCGCGGTGGCGCTCGGCACGGCCGAGACGGTCGGCAGCGCGGCGAGCGTCGTCGTCTCCACGCCGATTGCCGTCTTCGATCCCGTCACCCGCAAGAACTACGACGACCAGTGGCGCCGCCTTGGACGCTCGGTCGGGGACACGGCGGTCACGGCAGCCGGACAGTAGGCCGGCAAATGAAAAGGGCGGCCCGCAAGGAGCCGCCCTTTCGATTTCTACCCTTCGTCCGGTTAGCGGACCCAGATCACTTCGCGCGAGCTGCGGTCGACGAGAACAGGGCGCTGGTCGACATAGATATAGCCGTAGCTCGGATTTTCCGGAACTTCGACGATCTGCACCGTATCGGGGATCACCGCACCGGCCTGGACGGGGCCTTCCAGCACGACGGGCTCGACCGGGTGGCGCTCCACATAGGTGATCGTCGCCTCGGGAATGTCGCCCGAAATGCTCGCCGTCGTCTCAACCTCGGGCGCGTAGACCACCTGGCGGCTATCCGAGCGCACGATGACCGGGCGGTTGTCGACATAGACATAGGCGAGATCCGGATGATCGGGGATCGGCGTCAGGGTGACGGTGTCATTGAAGCGTGTATCGGCGGTCAGCTGGCCATCCAGCACGACCGGCGGCGTCGGGTTTTCCATCACATAGACGCGGGCGTCATCGGGAACGGCAGCTTCCGCACCAATGACAAAGCCGACGGCGCCACCCACGACAGCACCGACAGGACCGCCGACGACAGCACCGGCTGTCGCGCCTGCGGCACCCATCGCAGCACCGCCAAGCGCTTCCTTGTCGCGATCGTCGGCATGGGCGACGGAGGCGCCGATGAGAGCCAGAGCGGCACCTGCCATAAGAAACTTACGCATGTCTTTCTCCTTCGAAGATTGGGTTTCCCACCCCTTCGGCGGAGACAACGTGACATGCCGGGATCGGTTCCCGCATCATGTCTAAAGGACATCACGATGTGTAACGCATGGTAACCGTTGGCCTCAAGCGATCGCCGAATCCCGCTTGGCGATTTCGTAGTCCTCGTGATGCACCTGAAGACCCTCTTCCGTCACCACGACGATGCCATAGGCGGCGGGCTCATCGACCGAAAGCGAGGCGTTCGGCGCATCGAAGGGCATCGGCTGCTGATGCACCGGGCTCTTGAAGATCGAAAAGGGAATGCCGCGATGCGAGCCGCCGATCGTGCGGTGCACATGGCCGGCGAAGATGTGGCGCACATTGCCGTGCTTCAGCACCAGATCGTAGAAAGCGTGTTCGTTCGACAGCCGGATCGTGTCCATGCCGGTAAAGCCGGTCTTGTGCGGCGGGTGGTGCATGAAAAGAAGGACGGGCAGGGAGCCGGCGCTCGCCAGCGTCTTGTCGAGCCAGGCAAGGCGCCTCTCGCAGAGATAGCCGGCATGGCTCAGCGGATAGTCGTAGGGCGGGGCGAAGAGTGTGTCGAGCAGCACGACGCGGCAGTCGGGAAAATCGATCGCCTGCTGTACGAAGCCGTTCTCGTCCGGGTGCACATGGGTAAAGGTTTCCAGGAAGCGGTCGCGATAATCGTGGTTGCCGATGGTGATGGCGGCCTGCGGCACGAGTTTGGCGAGCAGGCCATGCAGGCGCTCATAGGACAGCGTGTCGGCGCGGTGCGTCAGGTCGCCGGTGAAGATCACCCGGTCGGCATCGGCATGGTAACGGTTGACATGCTCGATGCCGGCGAGCAGCCGCTGATAGGGATCGAGGCCGATGATCTTCGTACCCTCGGGCACCATGTGCAGGTCGGTAAAGACAATGAGCTTGGTCATGAAAGGGTCTCGCGGCGGGGCTGTTTCGGGCGCAGAATGAAGCCTGCGCGGGATGCATTCGTAGCGTGCGAACGTGTTGCATGAAAAGCAGTTGGAACGCGTGACGATCTGATATATCAGAAGATTCATACGGCCGGCGGGCCGGCCAAACGGAGCATAGCGACATGAGATGGAAGCGCACGATCCAGCTGCTGGACGTTCATTGCGAGGGTGAGATCGGCAAGGTGGCGATCGGCGGCGTGCCGAAGATCCCCGGCAACACGATTGCCGAGCAGCTCAACTACATCAACACGGTCGATGACAGCCTGCGCCGCTTCCTGTGCCTGGAGCCGCGCGCGGCCGCGACCGGTTCGGTCAACCTGCTTCTGCCGGCCAAGCGCCCGGAGGCCGATGCCGGCTTCATCATCCTGCAGGCCGACCAGGCGCATGCCTCCTCGGGCTCCAACTCGATCTGCATCACGACCGCGCTGCTCGAATCCGGCATCGTCGAGATGAAGGAACCGGAAACGGTCGTCGTGCTTGACACCGCCGCCGGCCTCGTCAAGGCGACGGCGACCTGCCGCGACGGCCGCTGCGAGAAGGTCAAGCTCACCATGGTGCCGTCCTTCGTCGAGGCGCTGGATGTCGAGATCGACACGCCGCATTGGGGCCGCGTGCGCTTTGACATCTCCTATGGCGGCATCTTCTATGCCCTGGTCGATGTCGATCAGATCGGCACCAAGATCGAAAAGGCCAATGCCCGCGCGCTGGTCGATGCCGGCATGGCGCTGAAGGATCTCATCAACAAGTCGATGAAGGTCGTGCATCCGGAAATCCCGGAAATCAATGGCATCGCCTATGTCATGTTCCGTGATCGCGACCCTGATGGGACCGTGCGTACCGCCACCACCATGTGGCCCGGCCGCGTCGACCGCTCGCCCTGCGGAACCGGCAATTCGGCGAACCTCGCCGTGCTGCACGCCCGCGGCCTCGTCAAGGTTGGCGACACGTTCCGCTCGCGCTCGATCATCGGTTCGCAGTTCGAGGTGGGGCTGGAAGCCGAGACGGTCGTCGCCGGCCGCAAGGCGATCATCCCGACCATCACCGGCCGCGGCTGGACCTTCGGCCTGCACCAGATCGCGCTCGACCCGACCGATCCGCTGGCCGACGGTTTTGCGATGACCGACACCTGGGGTCCGCAGGCCGGCGAGATTCGCTAAGACAAATAGACCCGGAACGGCGTTCTGCCGCTCCGGGTCTTTGTTCCTCACTTGGCGGCGTAGTGCTTTTCGATGGCGCCAAGGGTGATGGGGTCGATCTCCGCCGTATCGGCATCCTCGATCAGGTCCTGATCGGCCAGCACCTGCTTGATGGCAAGGCGCGCATCGGCGGACAGCTGTTCCGGCTGGTCGCGCAGGATGACTTCGAGATCAACGTCGCGCATCTCGAAGGCGGCGACGAGGCTGGTCACGGCCTGCTCGATGTTCTTGACGATGCCGGTGCCGCTCTGCTGCATCAGGCCGATCTTCAGCTTGCCGAAACTGTCGCCCTTGTCGGCGGCCTGCTCGAAATAGCCGGCGGCGGCGGTGAGATCCTGGGCGACGCCTTCGCCCGATTCCAGCATGAGACCGAGATTGATCATGGCATCGATGCTGCCACGTTCGGCGGCGAGCTTGTAGTAGGCGGCGGCCCGCGCATTGTCTTCGGCAACGAGGCTGCCATCGTCGAGCATCACGCCGAGATTGAAGGCGGCCGTCTCGTCGCCGCTGGCGGCGGCCTTGTCGAACCAGCGGGCGGCTTCCGCGCCGTTCACATCGGTGCCGATGCCGTCACGATAGGCGACGGCCAGATTGTAGGCGCCGAGCATATCGCCCAGTTCGGCAGCCTTCTTGTAATGGTTGAATTCGGCGGCCGGATCGCCGCGCTTGCCGAGTATCGCACCATAATTGACCATGGCGACGGTATGGCCGAGCGCTGCGGCCTCGGCATAAAGCTTCATGGCTTCGAGGTCCTGACCGGCGCGTTCCAGGGCGCGGGCCAGCTGGAAGGCCATGCGCGGGCTGCGCTCCGCATTGTAGGCCGCGCGGCAGGCCGAAAGGGCCGCGCCGATCTGGATGTCTTCGCGCTCGACCGGCGCGAAGGTCGTATTGCGCGTCATGTCGTAGCGGCTGCCGGCGGCGGCATCACATTTGGCATCGATGGTGTCGGCATGGGCGCCATCGGCACCGGCCAGAAGGACCGCGAAGAAAAGGGCGCGGCCAGCCGTCTTCAGCCCAGATACTCCAAGCATTGGGGATCTAATGTTCATGATCCATCTCCCTTCGTTGATGAGGGCACCCTAGACGATCGGGGGAAAACGGCTGTTTCCACGGGAACAGAGGGATGGCGGGAGGCGGCGCATAAGGGTAGTCATTGCTGGCGGTGTGCACGGTGGATGTAGCGCGGCGCCCGAGTTTAATTCATCCAGGCGGGTTCCGTCCCGCGAAAGGTGTGTCATGCCAACGCTCGATACGTTCCGCCCTGTCACCCTCAGCCGCCGGCTGTTCATCGCCGGCAGCACGCTGGCGCTTCTCGGTGCGGGGCTTCGCGCCACGCAGGCCAACACGATCATCGGCAAGGCCGTCGAGATCACCGGCGATGTCAGCCGCAAACATGCCGAGCATCAGGAAGGCCTGAAGGCCGGCGCGAGCCTGATGGACCACGACTTCGTGAAGACCGGCAAGGACAGTTTTGCCGAACTGGCGCTCGGCGAGGATACCAGCCTGATGCTCGGCAGCGAGACGGAGCTCCTGATCGATACCTTCATCGCGGGCCAGGGCGGCATCATCGAACTCGGCACCGGCCAGATGGTCTTCGACCGGCCGGAGGGGCTCGCCAAGATCGACCTCACCATGCGCACGACCTTCGGCATGATCGGCGTGCGCGGCACGAAATTCTTCGCCGGCCCGAGCCGCAAGGCTCCCTTCGCCGTCTTCGTCGAGCACGGCCGCGTCGAGGTTACCGGTGGTGGCGTGACAAGGTCTGTCTCCGGCGGCGAGGGCGTCGAGATCAGCGCGCCGGGTGCGGCCCCCGGCGAGGTCATCAAATGGGGTGAAGCCCGCATCCGCGAAGCCTATGCCAGCGTCGGCATCCGCTAATCCAGCGTAAACAGATCCATCGTGCCGAAGCCGCGGATCTCGTGGTTGCCGATGGCGCGCAGCGTCCGGCTCGTTTCACTTGCCGCGCGCGGGCCGACGCAGATCTGGGTGCCGAGGAACTTGTTGGCATCCTGCAGGCGGGCGGCGAGGTTCACGGCGTCGCCGTGCGCGGTGTAGTCGAGCTTGCCGCCGGTGCCGACTTCGCCCAGCACCGCCATGCCTGTCTCGATGCCGAGACGTGTGCGCCCGAAATCCTTCTCCAGGAAGGCGGGGCGGCGGCGCATTTCCTCGGTCAGGGCGCGGATTGCGTCGGCGCAGGCGAGCGCCTTGTCGACATGGCGGTCGAGATCGTCGGGCGCGTTGAACAGCGCATGCACGGCGTCGCCCACCACCTTGTCCACCATGCCGCCATGGCGCGCGACCAGCGCATTGACCTCGGAAAAGTAGATGTCGAGCAGCTTGACGAGGTCGTGCGGGCCGATTTTTTGCGCGAGCGCGGAAAAGCCCTCGATATCGGTGAAGAGGGCGGTGACCTGCCGCTCCTCGCCGGCCACGCGCGCCATGTCGGGATTGTCTATGTAACGCGAGACGACCGATTGCGGCAGGTACTGTGCAAAGCGCTGCCGCGCCGTCGCCTCGGCGCGGCGGATATGGGCGAATTGCAGGAGGCCGGTGACAAGTGCGGCCGTGGCGACGATCAGCGAGACGCCGATTGCATCGGACAAGAGCGCCGTGCGCATGTAGAGCAGCACCGACGCGCCGAAGACCAGGCCAACGAGGGTCATGCCGGCAAAGGCCGCGAAGAGCGGGCGAAGCCGCGCGGCCGCCAGGGCGGCTGCGGCCCCCATTAGAAAGGCAAAGCCCGCCTCGACCGGGGCAAGGCCGGGATCGCGCATCGGGATGTGGTCGGTCAGGATCGCATTGGCGACGTCGGCATGAATCTGCACGGAGGGTTCGAGTGGCATGGAGGCGCTGGCGCGCAGGCCGCCGAGATTGGGCAGGCTGCTGCCGATCAGCACGACCTTGCCGGCGATTTTATCCGGCGGGACCTTCCCTGCCACGATATCGGCAGCGGAAAAGGTTCTGGCACTGATGGCGGCCGCGTTGCTGGCGACGAAGCGCAGGCTGCCGTCCTCATCGAGCCTGAGGATGCGCGCATCGTGGCGCAGCCAGACGGGATTGCCGCCGAGAACGGGTGTGCGGGCGCCGGCGGCCAGCCGTGCGGCCTCCACGCCGATTGCCGGATAGGCGGCATTGCCGACGATGGCATAGGCCTGCACGCGGCGCACCACGGCATCCTCGTCGCCGACGAGGAAGGAAGCCGACGCCGAGATCGCCTTGTCCTGCAGGAAAGGGCAGGAGCTTTCCGTACCGTCGATGAACCAGAGATCGGGGACGGCGACCGGCTTTTGCAGGGCAAGCGCCGGCACGGGATGCGGTGCGCCGTCCGTCGCTTCGCCGATCAGGAAGCCCAGCACGGTCGGCACCTTGGCGATGGCGCCGGAAAGTGCTGCATTGGCCGGCTCGTCGGCCGCGCAATCGGTGCTGAAGACGAAATCGAAGGCGATGGCAGTGGGCTTGGCGGCGGCGAGGCGGTCGATGAGATCGGCGGTCTGCGTGCGCGTCCATTCGCGGCCCGGCACGCTCTGGAAGGCCTTGCGGTCGATATCGACCACGACGATCGCGTCGCTCTTGGCTGCCGGAACCGCCTGGGTCAGGGCATCGAAATAGAATTCACGCTGCTGCTCCAGCGCCGTCTCGCCCATGACGTACAGAGCAAGCGCGCCGGCAAGGCTCGCAACGAGGCCGGCGACAAGCGGTCTGAATTTCTTGGCGATCATGATCGGCCGCTCCCGTTCCGGGCCGCCGGCCTGTTAGTCGTCATCCGGCTCGGCGATGTTCTGCAGCCGGCCGATATGGCAATGGATGATGCCGTCGTTGCGGCGGATCGCGCCGGCCTCCTCCAGCGCCAGGATCGACCGGTTGATCTTCGGCCGGCTTGCGCCGACGATGCTGGCGATCTCGCCCTGGCTCAGCGAAAGCTGGAGATTGGCGCTGTCGGGCAGTTCGTCGCCATGAATGTTGCGCAGCGTCGCCAGGAAGAAGCGGGCGACGCGGGAATCGAGATCGTAGAGCGCGATGGTTTCCAGCTGCTCGGTCGTCTCGCGCAGCTTGGTGCAGAGATAGTGGATGATCGCGTGCGCGGCCGTCGGATTGCGGGTCAGCACGTCGAGGAAATCGCGCTTGGCGATGACATAGCCTTCGGTCGGCGTCACGGAGGTCGCGTCCGCCGAACGCGGCTGGCCATCGAGGATCGCCATTTCACCGAGGATCGAGCCGGCCTCGAGCTGGCGCAGCGACAGTTCCTTGCCCTGCGGCGTGATCAGCGACAGTTTTATGCGACCGGAAACGAGCACGATGAGATAGTTGCCCTCGTCGCCGCGCTGGAAGATGACGGTTCCCGCCGGCCAGCGGCGCCAGGTCGCGATGGCGGCGATCTCGCCGATCGTTTCCTTGCTGAACCCCTCGAAAATCGGAAAAGAACGCCAAAACGCGGCACTCTTGTTGATCTCGTTCATATCCGGTTTCCCCCGGCCGCCCCTGATACGATGAAGACGGGCCGCTCCACCGAAATCTTCGCCCAGCCGGTGAGCGCTTGCAACAGAAAAGAACGGACAGTTTGGGCCGGTCCCGTCCTATTGGCAGATCCGCACGCGTTTGGTGACGGTCTTGCCCGTGTGGTCTTCCGTGCGCACGCGCTTCGTGATGCAGGTCTGCTGATAGTGACCGTAATAGCCCTGCTGGGCAGAGGCATAGGATGCGCCGGCCTGGCCGGGTGTGCTGAGTGCGAGGGATGCGGCGGCAAGAGCAAGGGCGAGAAGATAATGGCGCATGGGGGATCCGGAGGAGACAGGCGGGGTGTTGTCTCCTTTTCGCACAGGGCCGCGCCGGTTTCTGTTCCATCGGGAACAGGAGATCGTTCACTAAATGAGAACGATCTGTCTTCTGATGCCCCGACTAGTTTGACAAGGGAAAGCTGATATCTCTCTGCCAACGCAAACGCCAAGCCTCAGGAGCTTACCCATGCCACAGAACGTCGTCGTCCTCGTCGGACGCATTCTTCTTTCCCTCATGTTCCTCACCGCCGGCTTCCCCAAGCTGATCGATCCCTCGGGCACCGCCGGCATGATCGCCGGTGCAGGCCTCCCGGCCTCGACGGCCCTCGCTTACGTCGCCGGCATTTTCGAAGTCGTCGCCGGCCTCTTCATTCTCGTCGGTTTCCAGACGAAGATCGCCTCCTATCTGCTCGCTGCCTTCTGCGTGTTCACCGCGCTCGTCTTCCACAGCGGTGCGATCAACGTTCCGGACTTCCCGGAAGGCGCAAACGGCCTGCTCACCGTCTTCAACGGCCTGATGATGTGGAAGAACATCACGATCGCCGGCGGCTTCCTCGTTCTCGCCGCCTTCGGCCCGGGCTCCATCTCGGTCGACGCCCGCCGCGGCGCCTGAGCCAACGGCAAAATCTGGTCCTCCAGAAACCCTCTCCGGCCTCCGGGGAGGGTTTTTCGTTGCGCGAACGCTGGAAAGCCGCGGCTCTTGCTGCTATGCGCACGAGGACAAAATCATGCGGGAGATGCCGATGTTTTCCAATTCCTTTCCGGACAGAGACGTGATGGCGGAGCTGATGGCCCGCATGCTGTGGGAGATCAAGGCGGTGCATTTCCGCCCCGAGGAACCCTACAAGCTCGCCTCCGGCATGGCCTCCCCGGTCTATATGGATTGCCGCAAGCTGCTCTCCTATCCGCGCATCCGCTCGGCCATCATGGATTTCGCCGCCGCCACGCTGACCCGCAATGTCGGCTTCGAGCGCATCGACGTGATCGCCGGCGGCGAGACGGCCGGCATTCCCTTCGCGGCCCTGCTTGCCGACCGCCTCAGCCTGCCGATGGTCTATGTGCGCAAGAAGCCGAAAGGCCATGGCCGCAACGCGCAGATCGAAGGCGTGATGCCCGAAGGCGCGCGCGTGCTGGTCATCGAGGATCTCGTGACCGTCGGCGGCTCGATGTTCACCTTCATCGACGCCATTCGTGCCGCCGGCGGTGTCGTGGATCACGGCATGTCGCTGTTCTACTACGGCATCTTCAAGGAAGCCGAAGCCCGCTATGCCAATGGCGGCGTGAAACTGCACCACATCGCCACCTGGCGGGATGTGCTGGCCGTCGCGCGCGCCGAAAAGCTGTTCGATGACGCGACGCTCGCCTCCGTCGAGGCCTTTTTCGATGCGCCGCTCGTCTGGTCTGCCGCCCATGGTGGCGTGGCGGAACTGCCCACGTCGTAAAAACCTCTGGTGCTTTTGATCATGATCGATTAAATCGATTGAAATTCGATGGGAGGATTCCGGATGATCCTGTGTTGTGGTGAAGCGCTGATCGACATGCTGCCGCGGACGACGACGCTCGGCGAAGATGCCTATGCGCCCTATGCCGGCGGGGCGATCTTCAACACGGCGATCGCGCTCGGCCGCCTCGGTGTTCCCACGGGCTTCTTCACCGGCCTTTCCGACGACATGATGGGCGACATCCTGCGCAAGACGCTGGCCGAAAGCGGCGTCGACTACAGCTATTGCGCAACCCTGTCGCGCCTGACCACCGTCGCCTTCGTCAAGCTGGTCAACGGTCACGCGACCTATGCCTTCTACGACGAGGGCACCGCCGGCCGCATGATCACCGAGGCCGAGCTTCCGGATCTCGACGATGATTGCGAGGCGCTGCATTTCGGCGCGATCAGCCTCATTCCCGAGCCCTGCGGCTCGACCTACGAGGCGCTTCTGAAGCGCGAGCACGACAAGCGCGTCATCTCGCTCGACCCGAACATCCGCCCCGGCTTCATCAAGGACAAGGATGCGCATATGGCCCGCATCCGCCGGATGGCTGCGATGGCCGATATCGTCAAGTTCTCCGATGAGGATCTCGCCTGGTTCGGCCTTGAGGGCGATGAGGATGCGCTCGCCCGCCACTGGCTGCACCACGGCGCCAAGCTCGTCGTCGTCACGCGCGGCGCGGAAGGCGCGGTCGGCTACACCGCCGCGCACAAGGTCACGGTGCCGAGCGAGCGCGTGACCGTCGTCGATACGGTCGGCGCCGGCGATACGTTCGATGCCGGCGTGCTGGCCTCGCTGAAAATGCAGAACCTGCTCACCAAACAGCAGGTGGCAGCGCTCTCGGAAGACCAGATCGCCAAGGTGCTGGCACTCGGCGCCAAAGCCGCCGCCGTCACCGTCTCCCGCGCCGGCGCCAACCCGCCTTGGGCGAAGGAAATCGGGCTGGCGTAAGCCAGTCCTCCTCCTTCATTCGCCTGTCATCGCCGTATGGTCAAAGGGGCCATGCTCGATCACACCGCACAAGATTCACTCGCCCCGGCCCGTCCTGACGGACAGGCGCCGACCATTCTCGTCGTCACGGATGCCTGGCGCCCGCAGTTGAACGGTGTGGTGCACACGCTGGAAGAGCTTGCCCGCTCCATGGCGGAGGAGGGGATCGAGGTCATCTTCCTGACGCCGGAAAAGTTCGCGACGGTGCCGCTGCCGTCCTATCCGGAAATCCGGCTCGCCCTGACCTCGAAGCGCCAGGTGCTGGCCGAGATCGAGGCGATCGCGCCCGACTATATCCATATCGCCACCGAAGGGCCGCTCGGCATGGCGGCGCGGCGTGCCTGCCTGCAGCGCCGGCTGCCCTTCACGACGGCCTATCACACGCGTTTTCCCGAATTCATCAGCGCGCGCCTGCCGATCCCGGAGAGCTGGAGCTACTGGTGGCTGCGCCGCTTCCACAATTCCGGCCAGGGCATGATGGTGGCGACGAAATCGCTGGGCGCGGAAATGGCAGCGCGCGGTTTTACCCGGATCAAGCGCTGGTCGCGCGGCGTCGACACGAAGCAGTTCGATCCCGCGAAACGCCGCGATCTTGGCCTGCCGCGGCCGATCTTCCTCAATGTCGGCCGCGTGGCGGTGGAAAAAAACCTGCCGGCCTTTCTGGCGCTCGATCTGCCGGGCAGCAAGGTCGTCGTCGGCGACGGTCCCGATCTCGCCATGCTGCGCCAGCGCTACCCGGATGTGCATTTCCTCGGCCGCAAGACCGGTGAGGACCTGGCATCGATCTACGCCTCGGCCGACGTCTTCGTCTTCCCGAGCCGGACGGACACGTTTGGCAATGTCATGCTGGAGGCCTTGGCGAGCGGCGTGCCCGTCGCCGCCTTCCCGGTGACGGCGCCGCGCGACGTGCTGGGGGAGGCCGGGGCCTTGTCGGAGGACCTGCGGGAGGCCGCCCTTGCCGCACTCGACATCCCGAAGGACGTCGCTCTTGGCCGTGCGGCCACCTATAGCTGGCGTGCTTGCGCTCTCGAATTTCTAAGCAATCTGACCCGCGTGCCGCGCGATGCTTTTGCGGCACGCCGTCTCAGCCTGCGCTAGGCTTAGTTTGCAGCCTTCAGCAGCGCGGCAACCAGGCCGGCCGTCGAGCTGTCGTGGCCGGCGGCGCTTTCCTTGCCTTCGACAACTGGCAGCAGGCCCGTTGCCAGCTCCTTGCCGAGCTCGACGCCCCACTGGTCGAAGGAATTGATGTTGAACAGCGCGCCTTCGACGAAGACGCGGTGCTCATAGAGCGCGATCAGACGGCCGAGCGCGAAGGGCGCCAGGCTGTCATGCACCATGGTGATCGACGGACGGTTGCCGTCGAAGACGCGGTGCGGCGCGATCTTGTCGGCCTTCGCCTCGTCCATGCCCTTGGAGGTGAGCTGGGCCTTCGCTTCTTCCAACGTGCGGCCCTTCATCAGGGCTTCCGACTGCGCCAGGCAATTGGCGATGAGCAGCTGATGCTGGTGGCGGAGGTTTTTCTCGTGGCCGTTGGCCGCGATCATGAATTCCGTCGGGATGACCGAGGTGCCCTGGTGGATGAGCTGGTAGAAGGCGTGCTGGCCGTTGGTGCCAGGTTCGCCCCAGACGACCGGGCCGGTCTTGCAGGCGACGGGCTTGGAATCCATCGTCACGGACTTGCCGTTGGATTCCATGTCGAGCTGCTGCAGATAGGCCGGGAAGCGCGACAGGCGCTGGTCATAGGGCAGGATGGCGCGCGACGGGTAGTTCAGCACGTTGCGGTGATAGAAGCCGATGAGGCCGAGCAGCACCGGGATATTCTCGCGGATCGGCGCCTCGCGGAAATGGGTGTCGATGGCGTGGCCGCCGGCCAGGAATTCGCCGAAATTCTCCTTGCCGATGGCGATCATCAGCGGCAGGCCGATGGCAGACCAGATCGAATAGCGCCCACCAACCCAGTCCCAGAAGCCGAAGACGCGTTCCGCACCGATGCCGAAGGCCGAGACCTTGTCGAGTGCTGTGGAGACCGCGCAGAAATGGCTGCCGACGGCGGCGTCACCCAGCGTGTCGGCGATGAACTTGCGCGCCGTTGCGGCATTGGTCATCGTCTCGATGGTCGTGAAGGTCTTCGAGGCGACGATGAAGAGGGTGGTTTCGGCCTCGAGCGTCTTCAGCGTATCGGCGATATGCGCGCCGTCGATGTTGGAGACGAAGTGCAGGCGCGGGCCGTCATGATAGGGCGCGAGCGCCAGCGTTGCCATGACGGGGCCGAGATCGGAGCCGCCGATGCCGATATTGACGACGTCGGTGATCTTCTTGCCGGTCGCCCCCTTCAGCGCGCCGGAGCGGATGCCGTCGGAGAAGACGCCCATGGCGTCGAGCACGGCGTTGACGTCAGGCATGACGTCCTTGCCGTCGACGAGGACCGGCGTGTTGGAGCGGTTGCGCAATGCGGTGTGCAGCACGGCGCGCTCTTCGGTGATGTTGATGATCTCGCCTGAAAACATCGCATCGCGCTTCTTCTCGACGCCGGCCTCTTTGGCGAGCGCTTCCAGCGCGTCGAGCACGGCGTCGTTTACCGCGCATTTGGAATAGTCGAAGAGGAAATCGCCAAGCGTGGTGCTGTAACGGCTAAACCGGTCGGGATCGGCCGCAAAGGCCGCCCTTATGTCTGTGGCGTTGGTGTCGCGGACGATGGATTTCAGCTTTTCGACAAGCGCGTTCATCGGCGTCTTCCCTTGCTTTGGACGATGCCGCTAGCTAGTCGCTTTGGCACCGTCAAATCAAGACCGAAAACGCGCCCGGGACGAAAAAATTAAATCGATTTAGAGGCGGTTATGCCGGGGGCTGCGCTCAGCCCCGGAGATCCTTGCGCAATATCTTGCCGACATTGGATTTCGGCAGTTCGGTGCGGAACTCGATGAAGCGCGGGCGCTTGTAATTGGTGAGGTTGGCCGCGCAATGGGCCTTCACGTCGGCCTCCGTCAGGCCTGCATCCTTCTTCACCACGAAGAGCTTCACCGCCTCGCCGGAATGCTCATCCGGCACGCCGATCGCCGCGCATTCGAGAACGCCTGCAAGCGACATCGCCACCTCTTCCACCTCGTTCGGGAAGACATTGAAGCCGGAAACCAGGATCATGTCCTTCTTGCGGTCGACGATCTTGGTGAAACCATCCGGCGTCATGAAGCCGATATCGCCGGAGCGGAAGAAACCATCCGGCGTCATCACCTTGGCCGTCTCGTCCGGCCGCTGCCAGTAGCCGGCCATGACCTGCGGCCCGCGAATGCAGATTTCGCCGATACCACCCAGGGCGAGCGTGTTGCCGTCGTCGTCACGGATCGCAATCTCGGTGGAGGGAAGCGGCAGGCCGATCGTGCCGGTGAATTCCGCCCGGTCGAACCGGTTGGCGGTCGCCACCGGCGAGGTTTCCGAGAGGCCGTAGCCCTCGATGATGGCGCAGCCCGTCGTCTTCTGCCAGCGTTCGGCAACCGGCCGCTGCACCGCCATGCCGCCGCCGAGCGTCAAAAGCAGATCGGAGAGATCGAGCTTGGCAAAGTCCGAATTGTTCATCAGCGCGTTGAACAGCGTGTTGAGGCCGGGGAAAATATGGACGCGATATTTGCCCAATTCCTTGACGAAGGCGGGAATATCGCGCGGATTGGCGATCAATACGTTATGGCCGCCAAGCGCGATGCCCATCAATCCGTTCACCGTCAAGGCGAAGATATGGTAGAGCGGCAGTGCGCAGATGAAGACGAGCTGGTCCGGCCGCTTCTTCAAATGGAAGATCGGCTCGATCCACAGCCTGATCTGCTCCATGTTGGACAGGAGGTTGGCATGCGTCAGCGTCGCGCCCTTGGAAACGCCCGTCGTGCCGCCGGTATATTGCAGAAAGGCGGTGTCGCCGGGGGCAACGGCGACCGGCTTCAGCGTGCCGTGCGCGCCCTCGGCCATCACCTGCTTGAACGGGATGTGATCCGGCAGAGACCATGCCGGCACGAGCTTCTTCACCTTGCGCACGACGAGATTGACGATCAGCCCCTTGAGGCCGAGCATGTCGCCCATCGTGGTGACGACGACGTGCTTGACGGAGGTGCGCGCGACGACCTGCGCCACCGTACTTGCGAAATTCTCCAGCACGAACAGCGCCTTGGCGCCGGCATCCTTCAGCTGGTGCTCCAGTTCGCGCGGCGTATAGAGCGGATTGACATTCACCACGACCAGACCGGCGCGCAGGATACCGAAGATGATGACCGGGTTCTGCAGGATGTTCGGCATCATCACGGCGACGCGATCGCCCTTTTCGAGCCCCTTGGCCTGAAGCCAGACGGCGATCCTCTTCGAGGCGGCCTCGAAATCGCGGAAACTCAGCGTCTTGCCCATGCTGGTAAAGGCGGGGCGGGCGGCATATTGCGCGCAGCAGCTTTCGACCAGCGCGCCGATGGAGGGATGCGCCAATGGCGCGATGTCGCCGGCCATGCCATCCGGATAGTTGGCAAGCCAGAAGCGGCCGGTCGGCTCGGTGGAAGGTGCCTCAATGGTGGCCGTCATGCGTGCTCTCCTCCTTGGGCGCGGGCATCGTCCGTCCCGCCGGCACCGAACAGTCCTCCAACCATTCGACGCGGACAAGATGATGCTTTTGTCGGGCGCCATCAAGGACTATCGCTATCTTACATTGACGTAAACGTCAACCGCGTCTCGTGGTCCACATGGTTACATTAGGAAGGCATCACGGCCTCAGTTCGACACTCTAATTTAGACAAAATCTCATCGAGGTGAGCGTCGATGGAGAAGGGATAAAATATATGACGATCGGCGTCGCTTATGGACAAACGGCCATCCGAGAATTTATCGAGACTGAAGGCTAGCGCCTCCTTTAGACTTTCTGCAGAAAGCTGAAATCGAATACAAACGTCATCGGACAGAACCTCGGATGCGCGCACTGTATTCGGAAATATTACCGGTGTTCCGCAAAGAACCGATTCCGGCCCGACCAATCCGAAGGGCTCATATGTCGATGCAAGGATCGTTGCATCCGCTGCCGCATAGAGCCGAGGCATATCCTGGCGCAATCCAAGGCTGATCGTGTCGGGATGTTTGATCTTCTTCTTCCCTGCTATCGCAAGAAGAATCTTCCCGCGAAATGCGTCCATCGACTCAAGAATAAGATCCAATCCTTTGCGTTGATGGTCATTGGAGGGGAATAGCAAAAGCATCCTGTCGCCGACGCCCAATTCATTGCGCGTTTTCTCCCGCTCCACTCTTGATGCCAATGAAAAGAAACTTGTATCGACTGGCGGATAGAGCAAGCTGGCATCAGCGCCGTAATGTCTTTTGATTTCTTCCTGCGTTTCCTCGGAATGAGCGATTACGGCATGTGCCGAATTAAAAAGAATATTTTCGTTGCGAATGGTGCGCCGGTCAAAGAATCCCGGTTTTTTCCCCTTGCGGGCGAGGTGCTCGATGTGAGTTCCTCCGGCGATTGCTATATCCACGGCATCAGGAACTCTGGAAACGCTTATAGTTGGAAAATCTCTTCGGCATTTCGACACGGCGATCGATTCAAAGATCATATTGTTCAATTTTGCGAAGGGAGTCTTGTCGCGCAAAAGCACAAGCTCGACATTGCCGGGGAATTCGCCAACCCATCGAAATCGTCGGCAAACGACACGCAAAGGGATTGAGCGCCGACTGCACGCTCGAATAATATCCGCCACGTACCGTTCAGTACCTCCACCCTTGCCGATGGTATGAAATATAAGGTTCAATCCTTTTATCGTCATAAGAGGCAGGAATAGAGGAGGCGCGTGCGGAGACGCAAGGGCAACGGAAATGCGCTCGCCCAAAAAAAGCGCGTATATGTTTAACATTCATGGGGTACACCTTATCTAGGGGTCCCGGCCGGACGCCGGAGATATCGGAGTGCATGAGTTTGCTGCATCAGGAACATCGCAGAAGTGAGCCCAGGTTTCTCGGCGCCGCGCGCGCGAGCGGGGCGGCACTCATTTCGCCGATCTCGGCGGCGCGCTGGCTCCTGGTGCTCGTCGTCTTCGCCGGCATCTATTTCTTCCACGGCTTCGTCGTGCCGGTGCTGGCGGCGCTCGTCATCGCCTTTGCCAGCTGGCCGCTCTATTCGCGCCTCCTGGCGCAGGTGAACGGCAACCGCACGCTCGCCGCTTCCATCGCCATCCTGCTCATCCTCGCCTTCATCATCGGCCCGATCGTCATCGCCTCCACCTATGCCCTGCATGAGGTGCGCGACTGGATCGGCTGGGGTGTGGAGATGAACCGCACCGGCGCGCCGACGCCGGAATGGATCCGCGTGCTGCCGGTTATCGGCGGCTGGCTCGACATGCAGTGGACGCGCTTCCTCGATCATCCTGGCGCCATCGGCGAGCTGACGCAGGTCGTCAGCGGCGCCAATATCGGCAATATCTACCGTGTGGCGCTGGCCGCCGGCGGCAAGGCCTTCAACCTGCTGCTCGCCGCGCTCTTCATGCTGATCGCACTGTTCTTCATATATCGCGACGGCCAGTCCTTCGCCGGCCAGGTGGACCGCCTCGGCGAGCGCATCCTGCCGATGCGCTGGGAGCGCATTTCCCGCATCGTGCCGGCCACCATCAGCTCCACCGTCACGGGTATGACGCTGATCGCCATCGGCGAGGGCATCGTGCTCGGCGTCGCCTACTGGATTGCCGGCGTTCCCTCGGCCGTCACGCTCGGCGTCATCACCGGCATCATGGCGCTGTTTCCAGGCGGTGCGCCGCTCTCCTTCACGCTGGTCTCGGTCTATCTCGTCTCCAGCGGTTCGCCGGTCGCCGGCCTCGCCCTCTTCGTCTGGGGCTCCGTCGAACTCTTCATCGTCGACAAGACCTTGCGGCCCCGCCTCGTCGGCGGTCCGATCAAGCTGCCCTTCCTGCCCACCTTCTTCGGCCTTATCGGCGGGGTGAAGACCATGGGCTTCCTGGGACTTTTCATCGGCCCGGTCCTGATGGCGCTGCTCGTCGCCATCTGGCGCGAATGGATCCGTGAAGTGGAAGCGACCGATCCGCCGTCGCCGATCATTCTCGATCCCCATGCGGAACTGCCTGCACGCTCCGAGCCGGAGCGCGATGCCGGCTGAGGCGGCTGGCGAAATACCGCTAAATTAGCGATCTCGCTCGGCCGCAAATGCTTGCAAAAGCGGGCGATGCGGCCCTAGTGTTTCCCCGCGCATTTCGCGCGACTTGAGGGGAAAACATCATGACATCCGCCAGACGGACAGCGCTTGCCGCGCTCGTCCTCACGACTGCTTTTGCAGCCTCCCACACTTCGGCGCTTGCCTGGGGCTGCATCGCCGTTTCGGAAGAGGGCAGCTACGGCTACAGCTACAGCTATGACTACGAGGCCGACGCGCGCGAAAAGGCGCTGACGGAGTGCGCCAACCGCACGACCGAGGAATCCGTGTGCGAAATCACGGAATGCGACGAAAACGACTGACAATCCACGATCGCGGAGCCTGCCACTGTCGCGGGCTCCGTTTCCGCCTGCATCGGGGCACTCCCACCCAATGTCAGGAGATCGGATGCTGCGGCAGCCTTCGGCTTCCGCCATGGTGGGAAAAGCGCGCAAAATCCCGTAGAAACGTCTCCGCCACGATGCGGTCATCGCCGCTTGCGAGGCGCTGCAAGATCGTTTCCGGCGTTTCCTTCATGACCGGCAGGCGGAAGAAAAGGCTTTCCGTGAAATTCGCGCTGATGGTCGACAACACCGTCCGCAGAGCCGCCAGCATGTCGTCGCCGCGATGCGAGGCATGGACGAGCGCGATCGGCTTTTCGACCACCTGATCGCCCGAGACCAGCCAGTCGATGGCATTCTTCAGGCCGCCGGGAATGCTGCGCACATATTCCGGGCTGGACAGGATAAGCCCGTCGCAATTGGCAATCGCCTGCTGGAAGTGCCGGACGCTGTCAGGCAGATCGGCACCTTCGCGATCGGGCGAAAAGACCGGCAGGTCTCCGATGCGGTCATAGACCTGCACGGTGATGCCGTCGGGGGCGATTGCCCGGAGGGCGCAGAGCAGGGCTGTGTTGGTGGACAGTCGGCGGGCGCTGCCGGAAACGGCGAGGATTTTCATGGCGCGACGCTAGCGCACCGCACCGTGCTCGGCAACGCCGGCCCGTCGTGGTGCTCGAATGAAAAAGCCCGGCCGAAACCGGGCTCTGCTTTACGATGTCGCGGCGCCGGTCAGAACCGGCCGCGAAGGCCGATCTGCAGGGACATGGTCTTGAACGATGCGCCGGATGCGTTTGCATAGTTCGTCTCGCCGCCGGTCGTCGTGTCGATAACCCGTGCGTCGCCGCGCTTGTTGAAGACGTTCTCGAAATTGCCGGCGAAGTACAGCGAAGCGCTCGGCGTCAGCTGATAGTCGATCGCCGCATTGGCCATGACGACCGGGGCCGCCTTCATGTCGCTGTAGAAGCGGGTTTCCGTCAGCCAATGGTCGTCGATATCGTTGATCCCGGGCGTGAAGCCGCCCTTGATGCCGCCCGACAGGGTAAAGCGGTCGAGGTTGATCGCGCCATCCAAGCCGACAAAGAAGGTCGGGATCTTCTGCTGGTAGGTGATGGCACGTGTGCCGGCGGGGAGCTCGCCGATATCGTTCCGCACGCCGCCGTCGCTGTAGATGTAGGAGCCGCCGAAGGCATTCCAGCGCACATTGGTGTATTTGAAGCCGCCGTTCACGCCGATGGTGCTGCGGTCATCGCTGAAGAGGTCCCGGCCGATTTCGAGCGAGCCGCTGAAATAGTGGTCGAGACGGGTATCGGGATGAATGGAGCGATCGCTCCAGCCATCCATGCTCTGGTCGGCGGCAAAGGGCGGGATCCAGTCGTAATCGACCATATGTCCGTCGCCGCCGAAGCCGACATCGATCTTGCCCTTGACGGTCCAGTCGTTGCCCAGATCGACATTGGCCGTGGCGGAATAGAGCACGACGCCCTTCACATCCCAATCGAGCTGGCTGGCCTTGTTGGCGCCGTCCCAGACATATTCATGCGCTTCGATATTCATGAGGCCGACGCCGCCCGAAAGCCAGAAGCTGCCATCGGCGGAGCTGGCAATGACATCCTGCGCATGGGCGGCAGACGCGCTCAGCGCCAAAGTCATTGCGGCAAGCTTAAGAATTAGACGTTTCATATATAATAAGCCCCTCGGTAAGAATTCATTAACCTCTTGCCGTATCGCTGCCGGGGTGCCAACGGAACAATCTGGTCAAATTTGATAAATCGCAACGTCGTGGCAGATTTGCCCCAATGTCGCGGGCATTTGTGCCTGTAGATGCCCCTGTCGCGGCAGGGACTTTCTGCGCGGCGTCAAGAACGCGATCTAATCTTCAAAGGATATATCAGGACGGCCAGCGTGATCTCGCGGCAGCAACGTGACGTCAATCGGTCGCCCGACCCCGATCTAAAGTTATCGGCAGTCGCGTCCTGCGCCGCTTCTGGCAGACTAAGACGGCGACGTCCAGCTTTTAAACAGGACGAACAGCCCGTTGCCAAACGGGAAGGCTTCCCGATGAAGGCGGGTGAGGCCCGGCATTCTGGAGAGTTTTGAATTGAATGGTGCCGCTTACGTGACTCGAACACGTGACCCCGTCATTACGAATGACGTGCTCTACCAACTGAGCTAAAGCGGCCCTTCCGAGGTCCCGAAGCATGTCGGGGCCGGAATGGGTGCGCTGATAACCGCTATGCGAAGAGATTTCAAGCGGGGAGTTTCAACTTCGGCATTTTTCCCGTGCGGTTTCGCCTCGCGCCGGGCTCAGCCGGCGCAAATGCGGGTGCGGGCGGCCTGGTATTCGCGGTCCAGGCGGGCGACGAGGTCCTCTACGGGGCCGATGGCCTTCACGGCGCCGATGCCCTGGCCGCAGCCCCAGATATCCTTCCAGGCCTTGGCGCCGGTCGTGGCGGTTTCGAAGTCCATCTTCGACGGGTCGGCTTCCGGCAGGTGCTCGGCATCCATGCCGGCGGCGGTGATGGAGGGCTTCAGGTAATTGCCGTGGATGCCGGTGAAATAGTTGGAATAGACGATATCGGCGGCCGCACTATCGACGATCATCTGCTTGTAGGCCTCGGCCGCCCGCGCTTCCGTGGTCGCGATGAAGGGCGAACCGATATAGGCCATGTCGGCGCCCATCGCCTGGGCGGCGAGGATCGCGCCGCCGGTAGCGATCGCACCCGAGAGCAGGAGGGGGCCGTCGAACCATTCGCGGATTTCCTGGATCAGCGCGAAGGGCGAGAGCGTGCCGGCATGGCCGCCCGCGCCGGCGGCAACGGCGATGAGGCCGTCGGCGCCCTTGCGGATCGCCGAACTGGCATGGCGGTTGTTGATGACGTCGTGCAGCACGATGCCGCCATAGGAGTGGATCGCGGCATTCACCTCCGGCACGGCGCCGAGCGAGGAGATGACGACCGGCACCTTGTATTTCACGCACATCATCAGGTCGTGCTCCAGCCGCTTGTTGGAGCGGTGGACGATCTGGTTGACGGCGAAGGGAGCGGCCGGGCGATCGGGATGTTTGGCGTCGTGGGCGGCAAGGCCCTCGGTGATTTCCGCCAGCCACTCGTCGAGTTGGGCTTCCGGCCGCGCATTGAGCGCCGGGAAGGCGCCGATGACACCGGCCTTGCATTGTGCAAGGGTCAGCGCGGGATGCGAGACGATGAAGAGCGGCGCGCCGACGACGGGCAGGCGCAGCTTGTCCTTGAGGATCGCGGGCAGGGCCATGGGAAATCCAAATCCGATTTTGACGTTTACGAAAACGTCAAAAGAATAGCAGCGAGAATCGTCCGTGAAAAGAGGGCGCAGGCGCGGCAACGCGCGCCGAACAGTGGAGGCTGTTGGAGCATCGCGGATGGCTTAACAGAGGGAGCAGGTGCATCTGCGCGCTATGACATCGAGGAAATAGCCTGTCCGCGCGAAGCGAATGCCGTGCCCATCCGTTATCTCCGTGCCGGCTTATCCCCGGCGAAGGCCGACGGTTTCGGCGGGGAGGCTTGCGCAACGTTGCGGTAAACGTTACGCAAAACCTAACAAAAGCCGGAAAGAAGGGCTCTTTCCACAGATGGATCATGGCCGCGTCGTCTGGCGGCTCCCGCAGAAGGGTCTCATGTGAGCGGACTGGAAACGGCAATCAGAAACGCGCTGGCGCGCTCTGAGCGTGCGAATGCCGAGGTTCGGGCACGCATCTACCAGTCGGCGCGCAACGCTCTGGAGGCGGGCCTGCGCAAGCAGGAGATCAACGATCCCGAGACGATAACGGCCCAGCGCCACCGGCTGGAAGCGACCATCCACGAAATCGAGGCGGAAGAGCGCGCCGCCGCCACGCCGGCGCCGGTTCGCGAGGTTCGTGTCGAGCCCGTCGTCGAAGCGCGCCCGCAGCCCGAATTGCGCGCCGAGCGTGACACCAGGCCCGAGCCGTCGCTCGATGCGGAGCCGAGGGTCGAGGCCCGCCAGGCTGCTGGGAGCGATATCGGTGCCATCCGCCCGGACCGCGCCGACGGCTTTGCCGGGGACGCCAGGCCCGCTGCCGAAAGCGCCACCGTCAACGAGGCCTCCGATTTCAAGCCCGAGCGCGTAGCCAAGGCCCGCAAGCGCCGCGGCCGGCTGTTCTCCTTCCTGCTCGTCGTCGCAACCCTGATCGCCGCCTTCGGCGCGCTTGCCTGGTGGGTCGAGACGAGCGGGCTGCTGAGAGACCTGCAGAACGGCGCGGATGATTCGACCCCGCCCGCCACGGTCGCGGGCGAGGATTTCTCCGGCGACGATCCGATCAAAAAGGCGCTCGACACGCAGAACCGCTTTTCTGCGGACTGGCGCGCGATCTTCTCGCCCGACGATACGGCAAAGCTCTCCGCGGGCGCTGCCGGCCGCTTCGAAGCGGTCAGCACCAATGAGGGACCGGCCGCACGCATCACCTCCACCAATCCGGATCGCGATGGCGCAGTACGTATCGAGGTCTCGCCCGAGGTGCTGAGCGAAATGGGCGGCAAGACCTCGACGGTCGCCCTGACGGTCCAGTCGGCGGGCGACAAGCCGGTGCAGGTTTCGGTGGAGTGCGACTTCTCCACGATGGGCGGCTGCGGCCGCCATCGCTTCACCGTCTCGGAGCGCACCGACATCCTGTTCCAGGTCGAGTTCGACCGTTCGCTCTCGCCGAGCGAGCCGGGGCATCTGCTTATCAACAGCGATATCACCGGCGGCGATGCGAGCGTCAATCTCTATGCCGTCCGCATCCAGCCGGGTGAGTGAGCACCCGGCCTATTTGACGAAGCCGGGGCCTGAGCCGACGATCTTGTCGTCGATCTCGCCGATCGCCTTCTTGTCCTTGCCCTCATAGTCGAGCGTCTTGAGGATGTGCCGGATCAGGTTGATGCGGGCGCGGCGCTTGTCGTTGGCGCGCACCACGGTCCAGGGCGCATGGTCCGTATGCGTCTCCTTCAGCATCCGGTCGCGCTTTTCCGTATAATCGTCCCACTTGTTGAGGGCCGCGATATCCATCGGCGACAGCTTCCAGACCTTCAAGGGATCGTGGCGGCGATCGTGAAAGCGCTTCAGCTGCATCTCGCGGCCGATATTGAGCCAGAACTTGAAGAGGTGGATGCCCTCCGAGGTGATCATCTTCTCGAAGCGCGGCGTCTCCTTGAGGAACTTCTCGTATTGCTCGGGCGTGCAGAAGCCCATGACGGGCTCGACGCCGGTGCGGTTGTACCAGGAGCGGTCGAACAGCACGAATTCGCCCGCCGTCGGGAAGGTCGAGACGTAGCGCTGGAAATACCACTGGCCGCGCTCGGTTTCCGTCGGCTTGGTCAGCGCCACGATGCGGGCGGAGCGCGGGTTCATGTAGGACATGGTGGCGTGGATCGCGCCGCCCTTGCCGGCGGCATCGCGGCCTTCGAAGACGGTCATGATGCGCGTGCCGGTCTTCTGCTGCCAGACCTGCACCTTGACCAGTTCGATCTGGAGAAGCTTCAGCGTCTTCTCGTAGTCCTTGTTGTCGAGCTTCTTGTCATAGGGGTAGTCGTCGGAGCCGAAGGCCTTTTCGTCGATCCAGTCGGGAAGCTTGGGGTCGTCGATGTCGAACACCCGCTTCTTGCCGTGGATATCCAGCTCCACCGCCCGGTTTTCGGCCTTTTCCGCCATGGTCCACTCCTTCGGATAGGGGCGCGGCTCACGCCGCGTAAACCGGAAGGTGGCCATAACCGCATTGCGAATTCAAGCGTACCGTGAAAAACATGTCATGAAGCCGCGCTATTCCTGCTGAATCGTTGGAGGCGCGGAGGGTGTGATGCTTGCGAGGGAATGGGTGGCGGTTTCGGATCAGCGGACGGGTTTCGGCTGGCTGGCGGCGCAATTGTGGGGCGTGCGCGTCCTGATCGCCTCGGCGGTGTTCGTCGGCTTCATGATCTGGCTGGCCGGCCTGCATCTGGGCTGGGTGTCGTTCACGGTCCTGCTGCTCATCATCGCCGGCCTGCTGCGCACCGACCGGCGCATGGTCGAGACGGGCCGGACCATGGCCGTCGGGCCATCGGCCGTTGCCGCGCCGGACGCTCCGCCCAGCGAGCCGCAACAGGACGAGCTTGCCGCCATCGCCGCCGTGCTCGGTGCGCTCGATGCGCCGGCCATCCTCCTGTCCGGCCGCGAGACGATCAAACTCCAGAACCGTGCCGCCGAGGCGATCTTCGGTGTGATTCCCACGGGCAGCGATCTTGCCGGCCGTATCCGCGCGCCCGGCATCCTCGACATGGTGCGCGACGCGATCGCCGCCGGCCAGCCGCGTGAGACCGAACATGCCGAACGCCTGCCCTCGGAGACGGTCTATGTCGTGCGCATCGCGCCGCTGGCCGAAAAGACCATCGGCGAGCCGCTCTGGCTCCTCACCTTCCGCGATGTTTCCCAGGCACGCCGCATCGACCGCATGCGCTCCGACTTCATCGCCAATGCCAGCCACGAATTGCGCACGCCGCTCGCCTCGCTGCGCGGCTTCATCGAGACCCTGCAAGGCCCGGCGAAGAACGACGTGAAGGCGCATGAGCGCTTTCTCGGCATCATGCACGAGCAGGCGACGCGCATGAGCCGCCTCGTGGATGACCTGCTTTCTCTGTCGCGCCTCGAGCTGCGCTCCAACCTCACGCCCGATCAGACCGTGGACCTCGCGCCGCTGATCGCCCATGTGCGCGACAGCCTGCAGCCGCTCGCCAGCGATCTCGGCGTTGAGATCGCACTCGACCTGCCCAAACATGCCGTCATGGTCAACGGTGACCGCGACGAACTGGTTGAGGTCATGGAGAACCTGATCGAGAATGCCTGCAAATATGGCCAGGAAGGCAAGCGGGTGGATGTGGCGCTGACGGGCGGCGGCGATGTGCCGGTCGAATTGTCGGTCACCGACTACGGTCCCGGCATTCCACCCGAACATGTCCCGCGCATCACCGAACGTTTCTATCGGGTTAACGTGGAAGCCAGCCGGTCCAAGAAGGGCACAGGGCTGGGTCTTGCCATCGTCAAGCATATCCTCACCCGCCACCGGGCGCGCCTGGTGGTGAAGTCCGAGGTGGGCAAGGGCACGGTGTTTACCGTGCGCTTTTGAC
>NZ_CAMLFY010000019.1 GCF_946479415.1 uncultured Shinella sp.
TCTGCTTTCCATCAACAATCTGAAACTTGGAGGTCGCTGAGATGCAGACCGGGCTTTATGTATCGCTTTCGTCCCAGCTTGCGCTCGACCGCCGCCTGACGACCCTCGCAGACAACGTTGCGAATTCGACGACCGTCGGCTTCCGTGCCACGGAAGTGAAGTTCAATCAGGTCGTCAGCGACCAGAAGGTCGCCGACGTCGCCTTCGTTTCGCAGGGCAACGAATTCATCTCCCAGCGCAGTGGCGGCATCACCGAGACCGGCGGCACGCTGGATTTCGCCATCAAGGGTGACGCCTGGTTCCAGGTCGAGACGCCGTCGGGTCCCACACTCACCCGCGACGGCCGCTTCACGCTGACGGACGCCGGCGAACTGGTGACGCTGAACGGCTATCCGGTGCTCGATGCCGGCGGCGGTCCCATCCAGATCGATGCGACCAACGGATCGATCCAGCTCAGCGCCGACGGCCAGCTCAACCAGAACGGCCGTCCGGTCGCTTCGCTCGGTCTTTTCTCGGCCGATCTTTCGGGCGGTTTCGCCCGCGCCGGCAACAGCGGCATCATCTCGAAAATCCCGCCGGAACCGGTGGTCGACCGCGTGGATGCCGGCGTGGTGCAGGGCTATGTCGAAGAGTCCAACGTCAACGCCATCGGCGAGATGACGCAGCTCATCCAGGTCACGCGCGCCTTCGAAAGCATCGCCTCGCTGATGCGCGATAGCGAGGAATCGATGAACGAAGCGGTGCGCACCCTCGGCGGAAGCAAGTAAACCATGGCGGCGGAAACCAGACCCGACGACAGACGCATTCCCGATGGCGGGCGCATGCTGAATGCGCTGGCCGGCGCCGTGAAGCGCTATTCCTCGCCGGAATTCTCGGTCGTCCACGGCGGCCATGTGCAGACCATCTCGGCCGGCAACTATACGGTCAGCGGCCTGTCGCGCCATGTGCGGCTCGGCGAGTTCGTGGCGCACAGAAGCCCGGCCGGCATCCATCTCGGCGAGGTCGTGCGCGTCGAGCCCGACTCCGTCGTCGTCTGCCCGATCGAGCCGGGCGAGCCGATCAGCATCCACGATACGGTCATCCGCAAGGGTGCCTTCCGCGTCGCGCCGACGGCCTCCTGGTGCGGCCGCACGATCAACGCGCTCGGCGAACCGATCGACGGGCTTGGTCCGCTCGTTCAGGGCGAGGACCGCCGCTCCATCTACAATTCCGCCCCGCCTTCGATGACGCGCAAGCGCGTCGAGAAGGGGTTTTCGACCGGCGTTCGCGCCATCGATATCTTCGCGCCGCTCTGCCTTGGCCAGCGTCTCGGCATCTTCGCGGGCTCCGGTGTTGGTAAATCGACGCTGCTCTCGATGCTTGCCCGTGCCGATGCCTTCGACAAGGTCGTCATCGCGCTGGTCGGCGAACGTGGCCGTGAAGTGCGCGAATTCATCGAGGATACACTCGGCGACAACCTGGCGAAATCCGTCGCCGTCGTCGCCACCAGCGATGAAAGCCCGATGCTGCGCAAGATGGCGCCCTTGACCGCCGTGACGATTGCCGAGCACTACCGCGACCAGGGCGACAATGTCCTGCTCATCATCGACAGCGTGACGCGCTTTGCCCATGCCATCCGTGAAGTGGCGACCGCCGCCGGTGAGCCGCCGATCGCCCGTGGTTATCCGGCCTCGGTCTTCACCGAGCTGCCGCGCCTCCTGGAGCGCGCCGGCCCCGGCGCCGAAGGCACGGGCAGCATCACCGCGATCATTTCGATCCTCGTCGACGGCGACAACCACAATGACCCGATCGCCGACTCGACGCGCGGTATTCTCGACGGCCATATCGTGATGGAACGCAGCCTCGCCGAAGAGGGACGCTATCCGCCGATCAATCCGCTCGCCTCCATCTCGCGTCTCGCCCGCAAGGCCTGGACGCCGGATCAGGAGAAGCTGGTGTCGCGCTTGAAGGCGTTGATCCACCGCTTCGAGGAAACGCGCGACCTGCGCCTCATCGGCGGCTACCGGCCCGGCGGCGATGCCGATCTCGACATGGCGATCAAGCAGGTGCCGATCATCTACGAGGTTCTCAAACAGACGCCGGGTGAAAAGCCCGCCGCCGATTCGTTCTCCGATCTTGCCATGGCGCTGAAGAATGCGGCCGGGCAGGGCGGTGCGCCGGCCATGCGAAGGGGATGACAGTGACGGATTTCGACGCGGACGAAGCAGTCCAGCCGCTCAAGCGGTCGGATCGGCGCGGCTACAGCACCGGTGACAAGGTGCTGGCCGGTACGGGCGTAATGCTCGCGGCGATGGCCGCCTTCTTCCCCTGGTATGTCTTCCTCAATCCGGAGAAATTCTCCGTGCCCGCCCTTTGGGAAGGCACCACCCGCGACCTGCCGGAAACCCGGCCCAAGGAAGTGGTCAGCGTTTCACCGGCCGCCATGGTCGATGACGACAAGGATGAGGGGCAGGGGCTCGCGAGCGTCGACCCGGTCGCGACGGCGAGCGCCACCGACGAAGGCAACGAGACCAAGCTCGGCGCGCCCGTCGACAACGGCCTCGACCAGCCGCTGCCGGCGAGCAGCGGCTTCCGGCTGATGCATGTGGCGAACGGCCGGGCGCTGATCGAAGATGCGCGCGGCATGTATATCGTGCGCGTCGGCTCGATCCTGCCCGACAACAGCCGCCTTGCCACGCTGGAGCAGCGGGACGGCGCCTGGGTCATCGTGACGTCCAACGGCGACGTCATCAAACGCAACTGACGGGCGGCGGGAGTTCGCTCCCGCTTCCGATTCGGCGGTGCCGGCTTGTCGAAGCCCGGCGCCCGCTCGCCGCCATGGTCGCGGCTGGAGCACTTAATTCTCCGGAAATACAGGCACTTGCAGCGACGTCGCAGCGGTGCAAGTCTGACGCAAGATTGGCTCCGTAGGTTCGCCTCGAACAAGGATGGAGCTTGTCATGCAACCGATACAACTGTTTGAACTGGCCACGAAACAAGCCGATTGGCTTTCTGTCCGCCAGAGTGTGGTTGCAGGCAACATCGCCAACGCCAACACCCCCGGGTTCAAGGCGAAGGACGTAACTCCCTTTCAGGCGGTGCTCGAGACGACGGGCATCCGTATGGCGGCGACGCAGCCGGGCCATTTCACCGAAACCGAAATGGCAAGCCGCGTCATCGAGACCAAACCCACCGAAGAGATCGGCGTGCAGGAATCCGGCAACACTGTCGGTATTGCCGAAGAGCTCATGAAAGAGGGTCAGGTCAAGCGTGACTTTGAGTTGAATGCCGGCCTCGTCAAGGCCTTTCATCGCATGATGCTGATGACAGTCAGAAGGTAAAAAATGGATCCGCTCGTAGCTTCAATGAAAGTCGCGGCCTCGGGACTTGAGGCGCAATCAACCCGCATTCGCATCGTTTCGGAAAACCTGGCCAACGCCCGCTCGACGGGCGACACGCCCGGCGCCGATCCCTTCCGCCGCAAGACGGTGACCTTCGCTTCCGAGCTCGACCGGGCAACCGGCGCCTCGCTGGTTCAGGTCGAACGCCTCGGCGAGGACGAGGGCCAGTTCTCGACCGAATACGATCCCGGCAACCCCGCTGCCAACGAACAGGGCATCGTCAAGATGCCGAACGTCAACATGCTGGTCGAAATGGCCGACATGCGGGAAGCCAACCGCTCCTATGAAGCCAACCTGCAGAGCATCAAGCAGTCGCGCGACCTGATTTCCGCGACCATCGACCTCCTGAGGGCCTCGCAATGATCGATAGCGTAACGGGCGTCAAATCGCTCTTTTCCACCAATGGCCTTTCGGGCGTCAATGAGACCTCGAACACAGTTTCGGCCGCCGCGGCGCAGGGAACCGGCACGGGCATGAGCTTTGCCCAGGTGATGGGCGACATGGCCACCGAAATGACCAACACGTTGAAGCTTGGCGAAACCAAGTCCTTCGAAGCCATCCAGGGCAAGGCGACGACCCGCGAAGTCGTCGATGCCGTCATGAACGCCGAGCAGACGCTGCAGACCGCCATCGCCATCCGCGACAAGGTCGTCACCGCCTATCTCGAAGTCGCAAGAATGCAGATCTGAGGACCGGACATGAAAGCCCTTGCCATCGCCGCCACCGGCATGAACGCGCAGCAGACCAACCTCGAAGTCATCGCGAACAACATCGCGAACATCAACACGACCGGCTTCAAGCGCGCCCGCGCCGAGTTCTCCGACCTTCTCTACCAGACCGAGCGCGCCGCCGGCGTGCCGAACCGCGCCAACCAGGCCGTGGTGCCGGAAGGCGCCATCATCGGTCTCGGCGTCAAGACGGCTGCCGTGCGCAACCTGCATCTCCAGGGTGGTCTCGTCTCGACGGGCAACTCCTTCGACATGGCGCTGATCGGCCGCGGCTGGTTCCAGATCGAAGCGGCCGATGGCTCCACGCTCTACACCCGCGCCGGTGCCTTCAACACCAATGCCGACGGCCAGCTCGTGACACTCGACGGCTACACCGTCGTGCCGGGTATCACGGTTCCGCAGGACGCCACCGAAGTCACCGTCAGCAAGTCCGGTCAGGTCTATGCGACGGTCGGCGGCCAGCAGCAGGAACTCGGCCAGATCACGCTGGCGAATTTCGTCAACGAGGCCGGCCTCGAGCCGCTCGGCGAAAACCTCTACCGCGAGACCGCGGCCTCGGGTCCGGCCAATGTCGGCGCGCCTGACGAAGCGGGCTTCGCCTATATCCAGCAGAACTACCTGGAAGCCTCCAACGTCGATCCGGTCAAGGAAATCACCGACCTGATCTCGGCCCAGCGCGCTTACGAAATGAACTCCAAGATCATCCAGGCAGCCGACGAAATGGCGGCCGTGGTCAGCAAGAACCTGAGATAACAACCGACAGACACGCGGGGAACATGATGTTTCGCCTGATAGCAGCCCTTCGCAGAGCAAAGACCCTTTCGGCCTCGCGCCACGCGGCACTCGCCGCGTGCGCCGTGCTCGCCGGTCTTTTCGCAGCCGACGCGGCCCTTGCCGATACCCGCATGGCCGTCGTGCCCAAGCGGACGATCTATCCCGGCGAGGAAGTCCAGGCGGGGCAGCTCGAAGAGGTCGAGGTCACCAACCCCAATATCGTCAAGGGCTATGCCGAAAACATCGGCCAGGTCGATGGCCTGATCACGAAGCGCACGCTGCTTGCGGGCCGCGTCATCCTCGTTTCGGCGCTGCGCGAGCCCTTCGCGGTTTCCCGCGGCACCACCGTCCAGCTCGTTTTCGACAATGGGTCACTGATGCTGCGGGCCGCCGGCACGCCGCTTCAGGACGCCGCCATCGGCGAGCTGATCAAGGTTCGCAACAAGGATTCCGGCGTGATCGTCTCCGGCACGGTCATGGAAGACGGAACCGTACATGTGGTGGCACGATGATGCAGCTTTTCTTCCGTCGCGTCGTTGCCGCCCTCGCGTGCTTCATGCTTGCCGCAGGCCCGGCATTGCCGGCCGCCCGCATCAAGGATGTCGCCTCGCTCCAGGCCGGCCGTGACAACCAGCTGATCGGCTACGGTCTCGTCGTCGGCCTCCAGGGCACCGGCGACAGCATGCGTTCGTCGCCGTTTACCGAACAGTCCATGCGGGCGATGCTGCAGAACCTCGGCATCTCCATGGTCGGCACGCAGACGCGCGCCAAGAATATCGCGGCCGTGCTCGTCACCGCCAACCTGCCGCCCTTTGCCAGCCCCGGCAGCCGCATCGACGTGACGGTCGGCTCCCTCGGCGACGCCTCGTCGCTGCGCGGCGGCACGCTCGTCATGACCTCGCTTTCGGGTGCGGACGGCCAGATCTACGCGGTTGCTCAGGGCTCCATCGTCGTGACCGGCGTCAGCGCCGGCGGTGAAGCGGCGACGGTCCAGCAGGGTGTGACGACCGCCGGCCGCGTGCCGAACGGTGCCATCATCGAGCGCGAACTCCCGTCGCGATTCAAGGATTCGTCCGATCTCGTGCTGCAATTGCGCAATCCGGACTTCTCCACCTCCGTCGGCATGGCCGATGCCATCAACCGCTATGCGGCCGCCCAATACGGCAATCCGATTGCCGAATCGCGCGATTCGCAGTCGGTCTATATCGCCAAGCCCAAGATGGCCGATCTCGCCCGCCTGATGGCCGACATCGAAAATCTCGTCATCGAGACCGACGTGCCCGCGCGCGTCGTGATCAATGAACGCACGGGCACGATCGTTATCGGCCAGGATGTGCGCATCTCGCCGGTCGCGGTCAGTTACGGAACCTTGACCGTGCAGATCACCGAGATGCCGAAGGTCGTCCAGCCGGAACCTTTCTCCAAGGGGGTGACGGCGGTCGAGCCGAACACCGACATCCTCGTCCAGCAGGACGGCGGCAATGTCGCCATGCTCGACGGTTCCAGCCTGCGCTCGCTGGTGTCGGGATTGAACAGTATCGGCGTCAAGCCTGACGGCATCATCTCGATCCTGCAAAGCATCAAGACCGCGGGCGCCCTCCAGGCAGAACTGGTGCTGCAATGACGACCATGACCATTTCCACCCTTGCCCGCAGGCTCGCCTTGCCGCTCGCCGGTTTCGTGATGTTGGCCATTCCCGGCGCCTTCGCCGAGGAGCGCCCGGTCATCACGACGACCAATGCGAGCGCCGACGAAATCCGCGAGTTCTGCACCAACATCGCGGATGCGGCACGCGACCAGCGCTACCTCTTGCAGAAGCAGGAACTGGAAAATCTCCAGAAGGACGTCGACGAGCGCATCAAGACGCTCGAGGCGCGCCGTGCGGAATACGAGGACTGGCTGACCCGCCGCAACGCTTTTCTGAAGCAGGCCGAGGGCGGGCTGGTCGAGATCTACCGGAAGATGAAGCCGGACGCGGCTGCTGCACAGCTTGCGGAGCTTAACCCGCAGATCGCGTCTGCGATCGTCATGAAGCTTCCGCCGCGCCAGTCGAGCACCATTCTCGGTGAAATGCCGGCCGACAAGGCAGCACTTCTCACCCGCATCATCGCCGTCGCGGGCGACCCGAACACCTCAAAGGACCCGTCATGAAGAAGACCGCCTCTGCACTCGCCGTCGCGCTGGCATTGTCGAGCTGCTCCAGCCAGGCCATCAAGGAAATCGGCAAGGCGCCGGCGATGAGCCCCATCGGCAGCGGGCTCAACTATGCAGAGACGCCGCAGATGGCGATGTATCCGAAACAGCCGCGCACGGCGGTTGCCGGCTATTCGATCTGGAGCGACCAGCAGTCGGCGCTGTTCAAGGATTCGCGCGCCTTCAAGGTCGGCGACATCATGACCGTCAACATCCGCGTCAATGACCGGGCGAGCTTCGATAACAAGACCGACCGTTCCCGCACCAACAAGAGCGGCATGAATCTCGGTTTCGGCCTCAGCGGCGACCTCCCCACCACTGAAGGAGAAGGTAGCCTGACCTACGGCTCCTCGACAAGCACGAAGGGCGATGGCTCCACGGAGCGCGCCGAGCGGCTGAACCTTCTCGTCGCCGCCGTCGTGACCGGCGTCATCGAAAACGGCAACCTGCTCATCAGCGGATCGCAGGAAGTGCGCGTCAACCACGAGCTTCGCATCCTCAACGTCGCCGGCATCGTGCGGCCGCAGGATGTCGATTCCAACAACCAGATCTCTTACGAGAAGATCGCGGAAGCCCGCATCTCCTATGGCGGTCGCGGTCGCCTGACCGAAGTGCAGCAGCCGCCGTGGGGCCAGCAGGCCGTCGACCTGTTCTCGCCGCTCTGACGCGAAGAGACCGAGTAATCCGGGAGAAAGACATGGCGGAAGAAGAACAGGTCGTCGCTGAGAAGAAGCCGTCGATCGTCATCACCATCGCGATCATCGCCGTCCTGACGCTGCTCGCCGGCGGCGGCGGCTGGGTCGTGGGCAACATGCTTGCCCCGCCGCCGGCCGAAAAGCCGGCCGAGGAAGTGGCCAAGGCCGAGCCTGCCGCAGGCGGCCACGGTGAAGGCGGCCATGGCGAGGCCAAGGGTGCGGCGGGCGAGGACGTCCCGCATATCTCGACGCCGGCAAACGGGGTGGTGCTGCTCGATCCGATCACCAGCAACATGGCCTATCCCTCGGAGAATCGCGTCCGCCTCGAAGTGGCGCTGATGTTCAAGGGGGCGGCGGACGTCAAGCTCGCCGAAGAAATCCATCAGGACATCATGGCCTATATGCGCACGGTGACGCTTCAGCAGGTGCAGGGGCCGCGCGGTTTTCAATATCTCCGGGAAGACCTGCAAGAGCGGGTTGACCTCAGGTCGGAAGGACGCGTAACCAACGTCATGTTCCGAACCTTTGTGATCGAATGATTCGAGCCCTTCTGACCTTCGTCGCCATGATGGCGATGACCGGCATGGCCTACGCCCAGCAGCAGCTACAGTTGCCGGGCAACATTCTCAATGCGCCTGTCGACGGCTCGGTCGCCTCCTGGATCATCCGCACCTTCGGGCTGCTGACCATCCTCTCGGTGGCGCCCGGCATCCTGATCATGGTGACGAGCTTCCCGCGCTTCGTCATCGCCTTTTCGATCCTTCGCTCCGGCATGGGACTGGCGACCACGCCGTCCAACATGATCCTCGTATCGCTCGCGCTGTTCATGACCTTCTATGTGATGGCACCGACCTTCGACCGGGCCTGGCAGAACGGCGTGGAGCCGCTGATCGCCAACCAGATCGACGAGACCGAGGCCGCCAAGCGCATCGCCGAGCCCTTCCGCGAGTTCATGGTCGCCAATACCCGCGACAAGGATATCGAGCTCTTCATCTCGCTCGCCGAAGAACGCGGCCAGACGGTCGTCGAGAACAATATCGCCGACCTGCGCGTCGTCATTCCGGCCTTCATGATTTCCGAAATCCGGCGTGGTTTCGAGATCGGCTTCCTGGTCGTTCTGCCCTTCCTCGTCATCGACATGATCGTCGCCACCATCACCATGGCCATGGGCATGATGATGCTGCCGCCGACCTCGATTTCTCTGCCCTTCAAGATCCTGTTCTTCGTGCTGATCGATGGCTGGAACCTGCTGGTCGGCAGCCTTGTCCGGTCGTTTAATTAGACCTTCTTAACCATACCCCCTTACCCACCATTAACCCTGTTTTTCAATGGGTTGAATGCCCCATGCCGATTTAAGGAGTTGGCAAGGATTGGCTGCGAGTTTTGGCATCACACGACGGGTTTGGTATCCCTCTGGATGTCTGGAGAAACCGAGTTGGCATGAAGCCGAACCGCCGTAACCGGTAAGTTTTCAGTCCGGTATGTCCCCACCAGTATTTCGTTCAAAGGGACAACTAGAATGTCGAGCATTCTCACCAACACCTCCGCAATGGCAGCTCTCCAGACGCTGCGCACGATCAACAGCGACATGGAAACGACGCAGGGCCGCATTTCGTCCGGCGAGCGCGTTGGCGCGGCCAAGGACAACGCTGCCTACTGGTCGATCGCGACCACCATGCGCGCTGACAATGCAGCCATCTCCGCTGTTCAGGACGCTCTCGGCCTCGGCGCCGCCAAGGTTGACGTCGCCTACGGTGGTGTCGAAGCTGCCATCGACGTCGTCAAGACGATCAAGCAGAAGCTCGTCACCGCAACCGAACAGGGCGTCGACAAGGCCAAGGTTCAGGAAGAAATCACCCAGCTCCAGGACCAGCTGAAGAGCATCGGCGCCTCCGCCACGTTCAACGGCGAAAACTGGCTGGCCGGCGGCAATGCCGACGGCACGGTCGTTACCGGCTTCGTGCGCGGCGATGACGGCACGGTCAAGGTTACGACGGCAAGCTACGACTCGGCTGCAAACGCCCTGTTTGGCGCCTACGATCCGTCCACCGGCGAAGTCGACGACAGCTCGGGCTACCTGGCCGATACGCTCGCCATCGAGCTGACGGACGCCACGACCGACGACGAAGTCGCCGACCACCTCGACACGATCGAAACCGCTCTGACGAACCTGACCTCGGTCGGCTCGAACCTCGGTTCGCTCTCCATGCGCATCGGCCTGCAGGAAGACTTCGCTTCCAAGCTGTCCGACGCTCTCGACAAGGGTGTAGGCCGTCTCGTAGACGCCGACATGAACGAGGAATCGACCCGCCTGAAGGCCCTGCAGACCCAGCAGCAGCTCGCCATCCAGTCGCTGTCGATCGCGAATTCCAACTCGCAGAACATCCTCTCGCTCTTCCGTTAATAAACGGACGGGAGACGGCGGGAAGGCTGACCCCGCCAGACCCCACAAAAAGGTCGCGTCCGGAAACGGGCGCGGCCTTTTTTCGTTTTTCTTTCGCGTTAAAGAATTCCTTAACCTTATTGCGGTTTTCTAAGCCCATCGAAACGGTGGGTTAACCAAGAAACTTAACCGGTTAGCAGGCATGACGCTGACCACCGTTTACCGGTAACATCCGGAATGCCCTTCCTCAGTCAGCCACTCAAGGGGCACGCATCACATGACCAGCATTCTGACCAACGTCGCGGCAATGTCCGCTCTCAACACCCTTCGCTCGATCGGCAACGACATGGAAACCACGCAGGGTCGTGTTTCCTCCGGCATGCGCGTCGGTGAAGCCGCAGACAACGCTGCTTATTGGTCGATCGCGACCACCATGCGCTCCGACAACATGGCCCTTTCGGCCGTTCAGGACGCGCTGGGCCTCGGCGCCGCCAAGGTGGATACCGCCTATGCCGGTATGGAAGCCGCCATCGACGTCGTGAAGGAAATGAAGAAGAAGGTTACGGCGGCGACCGAACAGGGCGTCGACAAGGCCAAGGTTCAGGAAGAAATCAAGCAGCTCCAGGAGCAGCTGGTTTCGATCGCTTCGGGCGCCGCCTTCAACGGCCAGAACTGGCTTGTCTTCGACAGCACCGCTGCCGACGCCGTTGCCGACAAGACGATCGTTTCGGGCTTCGTCCGCGACGCTTCGGGCACCGTCAAGGTCAACACCACGACCTACACGCTCGACGAATTGACCGCCGACTCGCAGAACGTTCTGTTCGGCACGGTCGACACGGACGATTACACGCAGAGCGCCGGTGGTATCCTCGGTTCGGCCGGTGACGACATCGACACGACGACGAACACCTACACGATCACCGACACGGTCGTAACGCTCGACATCTCGGCCTTCACCGACGACGAAATGGCCGAAGCGCTGAACCTGACGGAAGCTGCCATCCAGCTGATGACCAAGGCTGCCTCGCAGCTCGGCTCGATCTCCATGCGCATCGACCTGCAGGAAGATTTCGCCAACAAGCTGACGGACGCCATCGACAGCGGTATCGGCCGCCTCGTCGACGCCGACATGAACGAAGAATCGACCCGCCTGAAGGCCCTGCAGACGCAGCAGCAGCTCGGCATCCAGTCGCTCTCGATCGCCAACTCCTCGGCCGAAGGCATCCTCACCCTCTTCCGTTAATCGGAAGGCGCGGTTCAAAACCTTCGAAGATTTCGCAAGGCCCCGGTTTATCCGGGGCCTTCGTGCATTCAGAACAGGCCGCTCAGAGCGGCGCATGAAGGAAGGCCGACATGGCCGCACCTTCGTCCCGGCGGGCGAGGTAGAGCCTTGCGGTGTCGAGCGCTTCGCGGATGGTCACGTCCATGTCGAGGTAACGGTAGGTGCCGAGACGTCCGACGAAGGTGACATACTTCTCCTGTTCGGCGCGGCCGACATAATCGGCAAGCTGCGCCTTTTCCTCGACGAGGCGGATCGGATAATAGGGAATGTCGTCGGGACCGCAGGCGCGCGAGAATTCGCGGTAGCAGACCGAGCCCTTGTGCTCTTCCCAGGGCGAGAAATGCTTGTGTTCGGTGATGCGCGTATAGGGCACGGCGACGTCACCGTAGTTCATCACCGCGCAGCCCTGATAGTCGCCGTCATAGGTGAAGCGCTCGAAATCCAGCGTGCGATAACCGAGCCGTCCGAGTTCGTAGTCGAAGTAACCGTCGAGCGGACCGGAATAGAAGACATGGGCATAGCCGGCCACCTGGTCGCGCCGGAAGCTCGTCTCGAGCGAAACATGAATGTTGGGATGGTCGAGAATGCCCTCGATCATCTCGGTATAGCCGTTTGCCGGCATGCCCTGGAACTTATGGAAGAAGTAATTGTCGTCGTAGTTGAAGCGCACGGGCAGGCGCTTCAGGATCGAGGCCGGCAGCTCGGTCGGCGAGCAGCCCCACTGCTTTTGGGTATAGCCCTTGAAGAAGGCCTCGTAGAGATCGTTTCCGACGAAGCGCAGCGCCTGCTCCTCGAAGGTTTGCGGATCCGAGATCGTCTTGTCTGCCTGTTCTTCCAGGAAAACGCGGGCCTCGTCGGGCCGGAACGTCTTGCCGAAGAACTGGTTGATCGTGTGCAGGTTGACGGGCAACGAGAAGACCTGACCGCCGCTCGTCGTCTTCACTCGGTTCTTGTAGGGCATGAAGGTCGTGAAACCGTTCACATAATCCCAGACCTCGGCATCGTCGGTATGGAAGATGTGCGGGCCATAGACATGCACCATCACGCCGGTCGCCTCGTCGCGCACCGTATGGCAATTGCCGCCGATATGGTTGCGCGCGTCGAGGATATCGACCTTGTACCCTTCCTGCGCCAGTTCCCGGCCGATGACGGCGCCGGAAAGCCCGGCGCCGACGATGAGGATCTTTTCTTTCACGCTCATTCTATTCCACCCTGCGTCTCGTTCTTGCTGCGTCCCGCTTAACCGGCTGCGCGCAGCACCGGCTTTTCGGTTTCCGGGAAGAGACGCGAGCGCATCAGGGCTTCATAGGCCTTGATGAGCGGCGTCGGATCCCAACCGCGCTCCTGCGGGCCGAAGCTCAGATGGCTGACGGTGAAATCGGAATAGATCGCCGAGGGACGGCCGAGGAAGGTCGGTACGCCGATGGTAAGCGCATGTTCGTCGTCGCCTTGCGGCAGCGCCATGTGCAGGAGATCGCGGCCGAGCCAGGCGATGAAGTTGATCGACTGCCGCTCGGTCCAGTCGACGGACGGCTGGGGGAGGGGCAGCGTGCGGCCGTCTTCACCCAGGAAATAGCCGTGCAGCTTGGCTGCCCGCTCGGCGCTTTCCCACAGCGTGCCGCCGAAACCGCCCGGCGGGTGCTCGAACTCGCCGACCGAGGTCGGGATCGATCCGGCGGCCTGCTGGAGATAGGCGCACACGCCGTTGTTCACCACATTGGCCGAGACGATGAAATAGTGCGGATTGGCACGGCGGAACTGGATGTAGCCGTCGAGCTTGTCGATATCGACATAGACGATATCGTCGTCACACTTCAGGAAGACCGCGTCCTTGAAGTCCTCGAAGCGCGTCGCGTAATAGTCGTAGGCCTGATAATAGGGCAGCTGCTCGTTCGGATTGCCGATGTAGCGGCGCGTGCGCGCATCCACATCGCAGAGTTCCAGGTCGGCACCCCAGCCGCCGCGGATCTGCACCGTAGCGCCGGCCGAGAGGTTTATCTCCGGCCAGGCGCCGATCGTCACATCATTGATGCGCAGGACCGGCGCACCGGCCGCATTGACGGAAAGCGTGACGTCGTTGGGACGGCCGGGCGAAAGGATGCCCGGGGTCGGCTGGCTCCAGATCGTCTGCTCGTTGCTGCGGTCGAAATGCGCGAGCTGGTCGCGGCCGATCTTGCGCAGCACCGAATGGGTGTTCTTCCAGCCGCCGACGGCGATTTCGTAGCATTCATGCGGACGATCGTTCGGAATGACGGCGATGTGCAGATCATGCCGGATGCGGGCGCTGGTGCGGAACGAGGCGCTCGGCGAGACCGTGCCGGCGCTCTGGTAGGCCACCTTGGATCCCATGTAGCGGGCCGGGCCGAATTCGCGCGTCACCCAGGCATGATCGTCAGCCGAGCGGGTGAAGTCCCAGATGTGCCACTCGTCGATGATCCCGAGGTCCAGCGCGCGGCGAATATATTGCGTGAGGATTTCCATCCTCGTCTGCCGTCCGGCAAAGGTCACCAGGATAACTGGGGTCATGCGGTCCTCGTCGTTCAGAACGGTTCGTGTTTCAAATCGCGCATGCCGGCGATCAGCCGGCGATGCCTTTCCAAAGGCGTGCGTCTGGCGTCAGCGGCGCGTGTTCGTCCATCAGCTTCAGCTGATCGAGATAGCGCTGCCGGTAGGCGTGTTCGCTTTCGAATTCGATGCCGGCGGCGGCAAGCTCGGCCCCGACTTCATAGTAGACGTTGAGATTGCGCAGGTCCGGCACGGGCGTTTCGCCGCGCTCGGCCTCACCCTGCATCTGCCAGAACAGTTCTTCCAGACGACGCACGAGGCGGTCCATGTCGCGCAGTGCGCAGGTCTCGCGCTGATCCTGCAAGGACTGGCGGACCGTGGCGAGGCTCGCGGGGTTCTTGGCGAAGCCGATCGCCTTGCTCACATAGTCTTCCGGCCCGTTGCAGATCAATTCGGGAACGCCGGCGGCCGAGACGATGCTGGCGCAGAAGCGCGAGGCGAAGCTCTTGCCCGGCACGGTCAGCACCGGAAGGCCCTGCGTGATCGCGTCGGCGGCGGTCGAATGCGCGCCATAGGGGAAGGTATCGAGGAAGAGGTCGGCAAGACCGATGCGGGCGAGGTGGTCCGGGTTCTGCACCTTGCCGGCGAAGATCAGGCGATCAGGCGAAACGCCGGCCTGCTGGGCCATCTGCTTGACGCGCTCGTTGACGCTGTCGTCACCGACGAGCAGCCAGAGAACGCTGCCGGGGGTGGCCAGCAGGATCGCCATCCAGCGGGAGAAGCAGGAAGCCGAAATCTTCTGCATGCCGTTGAAGCTTGCGAAAACGAAGGCATCTTCCGGCAGGCCGACCGAGGCGCGCGTCGGGCGCGGATTGACGGTGCGCTTGCGGTCCACCGGCTGGTTGCAGGGGATACGCAGCACCTTTTCCGTATAATAAAGCTCGTTTTCCGGCGGCACGATATAGTCGTCGGCAATCAGGTACTGGTGGTAGGGGCTCGCCATCGAGCCTGGATAACCGCAGAAATTCACGATCACGGGCGCCGGCCGGTGGGCGAAGATCTTCGTGCGGGCATGCTTGGTGTAGCCGTTGACGTCGATGAGCACGTCGATCTCGTCGGCGACGATCTGGCGGGCCGCATCGATGTCGCTGACCTTGGTGATGTCGCGCCAGTGATCGACCGCCTGCTTGATGCGGGCCTGGGTGTGGTCGATCGGGGATGGATCGCCGCAATAATAGGCGAAGATCTCGACCTTAGACTTATCATGCAACTCCAGCACTTCGCTGAGCGCAAAGCCGACGGCGTGCTGGCGCAGGTCCGAGGAGACATAGCCGATGCGCAGGCGCTGGCCGGTGCCGGATTTCTGGCGGACCGGCTTGCGCACGAAGCCGCGCGTATCCGGCCGGCCGACGGTTGCGGTGCAGTAGCGATGCGCCTTGGCGAGCTGGAAGAGCGGATCGTCGGCGTAGCAGGCGATCGTCATGGAGGACATCGCGTCCATGAACTGCCGGCTCGAAATGTGGATGTTCGGCGTGATGACCGGCCACTTGACCTGGCGCATGCGCAGCGAAATCCAGTGCTGCGCGGCCTCGGTGCGATGCGGCTGCAGCTCCATCGCCTGCCAGAGGGCGGCTTCCGCTTCCTCCAGCTTGCCGGCGCCTTCGAGAACGCGGCCGATATGCTGGAGCACGAGATGGCGGTGGTTGATGCGGTCTGGCGTGACGTCGTTGGTCGTGTCAACGTAGCTGCGCCATTGCAGCACGGCCTGGCCCGTCAGCCCGCAATCCTCGAGCGTACGGCCGAGATTGACATGGGCCTGGCCGAAATCCGGATTGATCTTCAACGCGGCGCGCAAGGCGTTCAGCGTGCCCGCGATGTCGCCGGCCTTTGACAGCGAAACCCCGTAATTGAAATAGGCGAGATGCAGCAGCGGATTGGCATCGTTGAAGGCGATCCAGGTCTTGTAGAGCTCGATGGCCTGTGCCGCCTGTCCGGCAGCGGTCAGGCCTTCCGCCATCTGGAAGAGTTCGGCGAGCGACAGCTGTTGTGTGCGGGCGCGGCCCAGAACGCTGGCAAGCGTTGCGTTCTGATCGGGAACGATGGGGGTGCTGACAGTCATGGCCATCCTGCGGCAAGGCGGCCTTTCGGCCGGGCGGTTGAACGACTCGCAATGAGCTCGTTTGCCTTGCTACCGGAGTTGACTTGCGTCGGGCTTGTCGTTTGGCGCGGAAATCAGGTGTTTCCGGCGCAAACGAAAAGGCGGCGCGGTTGGAGCCGCGCCGCCTCGTTTCGATGTTCCGGCGTCCTTATCAGACGTCGTTGTAAGCTGCGATGACCGCTTCGACCTGCGAGCTGCTGAGAGCGGCGATCTGGGCGCTGGTGAAGGCCTGGGCCTGTTCCGAGGTCAGACCGGCGATGTCGTCCGTGGAGAGACCCGGCAGGGCCTTCACGTTGATCGCTGCGATCTCGTCGGTCGAGAAGGTCGCGATCTCGTCCGAGTCCATCGCGTCGAGGGCGGCGGAGGAGAGTGCGGCGATCTGCGTCGAGGTCAGCGCTTCGATCTGGTCGGACGTCAGCGTTGCGACCTGATCGGTGCTGAGCGCAGCGATCTGGGCCGAGGTCAGGGCGGCGATCTGGTCGCTGTCGAAGGATGCGAGCGCATCGGTCGAGAGAGACTTGACCTGGTTGGCCGTCAGGGCGGCGACCTGGCCGCTCGTCAGACCATCGACCTGGGTCGAGGAGAGGACTGCAACCTGCGTCGTCGTCAGCGAAGCGACCTGACCGGTGCTGAGGGCACCAACCTGATCGGTCGAGAGGAAGGACACGATGTCGGTCGACAGGCCGGCCAGTACCTTGGTGCTGATGGCTGCGACTTCATCCGTGGAGAACGTTGCGATCTCGTCGGATGCCATGGTGTCCAGCGCTGCGGCGCTGAGGGCTGCGATCTGGGTGCTGGTGAGCGCCGCGACCTGATCCGAGTTCAGGACCTTGACCTGGTCGGTGGTGAGCGACGAAACCTGCTTGGACGTCAGGACCTCGATCTGGGTGCTTTCCAGCGATGCGACTGCATCGGTGGTGAGCGCTGCGACCTGGGTTGCCGTCAGAGCGACGACCTGGTCGGTCTTCAGGCCATCGAGCTGGTCGGAGATCAGGCTTGCGACCTGAGCCGTGGTCAGAGCGGCGACCTGAGCGGTGCTGAGGGCAGCGATCTGGTCACTTCCGAAGTTGCCGAGAGCAGCCGTGGTGAGAGCAGCCAGCACCTTGGTGGAGATGGCGGCGATTTCATCCGTGGTGAACTTGGCGATCTCGTCGGATTCCATGACACCCAGCGCTGCGGCGCTGAGGGCTGCGATCTGTGCACTGCCGAGGGCTTCGACCTGATCCGAAGTCAGGGTTTCGACCTGGTCGGTGGTGAGAGCTGCGACCTGCTTGGACGTCAGGGCGGCGATCTGGTCGCTGTCGAGCGATGCGATGGCATCGGTCGTGAGCTTCACGATCTGGGTTGCCGTCAGGGCAACGATGTTGGCGGAGGTCAGGCCATCGACCTGGTCCGAGGTGAGCGTTGCGATCTGCGCGGTGGTCAGAGCGGCGATCTGCTTGCTGCTGAGGGCGGCAATCTTGTCGCTGTCGAGGTTGGCGATCGTGTCGGTCGAAAGGGCGGCCAGAACCTTGGTGGAGATGGCGGCGATTTCGTCCGTCGTGAAGGTCGCGATCTCGTCCGAAGCCATCGTGTCCATGGCGGCGGCGGTGAGGGCGGCGATCTGGGTCGACGTCAGGGCAGCAACCTGATCCGAGTTCAGGGTCTTGACCTGGTCGGTGGTCATGGCCGCGATCTGCTTGGCCGTGAGGGCTGCGACCTGGTCGCTGTCGAGCGATACGATGGCGTCGGTCGAAATCGCGGCAATCTGCTTGGCGGAAAGCGCGACGATGTTGGCCGTCGTCAAGCCATCGACCTGATCGGACGTCAGCGTTGCGAGCTGGGCCGTCGTCAGGGCTGCGACCTGCTTGCTGCTGAGGGCGGCAATCTTGTCACTGTCGAGCTTGGAGATCGTGTCGGTCGAAAGGGCAGCCAGGACCTTGGTGGAGATGGCGGCGACTTCATCCGTCGAGAACGTTGCGATCTCGTCCGAAGACATGGTGTCGAGAGCAACGGCGCCGAAGGCGGCGATCTGCGTCGAGGTCAGGGCACCGGCCTGGTCCGAGGTCAGGGCTTCAGCCTGGTCGGTGGTGAGCGCTGCGATCTGCTTGGCCGTCAGAGCTGCGACCTGATCGGTCGAAAGCGTTGCGACGACATCGCTCGTCAGCACGGCGACCTGCTTGGCCGTCAGTGCGGTGATGTTGGCGCTCGACAGGCCGGCAAGCTGGTCGGACGTCAGCTTCGATACCTGGTCGGTGGTGAGGGCGGCAAGCTGCTTGGAGCTCAGAGCGCCGATTTTGTCGCTATCGAGGTTGGCGATCGTGTCGGTGGAGAGAGCAGCCAGAACCTTGGTGGAGATGGCGGCGACTTCGTCCGTCGAGAAGGTCGCGATCTCGTCGGATTCCATCAGGTTGAGGGAAGCGGCGCTGAGGGCGGCGATCTGGGTGGACGTGAGCGCAGAGACCTGATCCGAATTCAGGATTTCGACCTGATCGGTGGTGAGGGCTGCGATCTGCTTGGCCGAGAGAGCGGCGATCTGGTCACTGTCGAGCGAGACGACGGCGTCCGTCGACATTGCGGCGACCTGCTTGGTCGTCAGGGCAGCAACGCCCGAAGTCGTCAGGCCATCGATTTGAGCGGACGTCAGGACGCCGATCTGAGCGGTGGTGAGCGAAGCGACCTGCTTGGAGGAGAGAGCGCCGATCTGGGTGCTGTCGAAGTTGGCGATCGCGTCGGTGGAGAGAGCGGCCAGAACCTTGGTGGTGATGGCGGCAACTTCGTCCGTCGTGAAGGTTGCGATTTCGTCGGAAGCCATCGTGCCGAGTGCAGCGGCGCTGAGGGCGGCGATCTGCGTGCTCGAAAGGGCGGCGACCTGGTCGCTGTCCAGAATGGCGACCTGGTCGGTCGAAAGCGCTGCGACCTGCTTGGCCGTGAGAGCCGCGATCTGGTCGCTGTCGAGCGCCTTGACGGCGTCGGTGGAGAGGGCTGCAACCTGCTTTACGGTGAGGGCCGAAACCTGGCCGCTCGTCAGGCCAGCGACCTGGTCGGAGCTGAGAACGCCAACCTGAGCCGACGTCAGCGAGGCGATCTGCTTGGAGGAGAGGGCACCGAGCTGGTCGCTGTTGAAGTTGGCGATCGCGTCGGTGGAGATCTGCGCCAGAACCTTGGTGGAGATGGCGGCGACTTCATCCGAGGTGAAGGTCGCGATTTCGTCGGAAGCCATCACGCCCATGGCGGCGGCGCTGAGGGCGGCGATCTGCGTCGACGTCAGGGCATCGACCTGTTCGGAGTCCAGCTGGGCGACCTGCGCCGTGCTGAGTGCGTTCATCTGTGCGGAGGTGAGGCCGACGATGTTGGTCGAGCTCAGCGCATCCATCTGCGAGAGGGTGAGGCCGGTGATTGCGGCGGCGGTGACGGCGCTGAGCTGCGTCGAAGAAAACGCTGCAACATCGTCCGTCTCGAAAGCGGCGATCTGCGTCGAGCTCAGAGCCTTGATCTGCGTCGAGCTCAGAGCCGCGATGTCGGTCGTGGTGAGGTTCTGGATCGCGGTCGACGAAAGCGCCTTGATCTGGTTGATGGAGAGAGATGTAACGATTGAAGTCATGAACGCGCCCTTGATGGTTGGCTGTCCACAAACGTCATGTCCCTGCGAGTCGACATCGTGGAAGGTCCGGCACGGTCCCTCACGGAAGACTCAGCATGTCCTGCGCTTGCTGCAGCGTTGGACGTCCGATCGGACCCGCTATTGGCGATGCAATTCGGGTGTCCTGACGGACGATTCAATGTTTACTTGGAACATGACTCGAACGAGCCAGCGCATCGGAAGGGCATCATGCTTCCGGAGCCGTAACTCGGCTCCGATCCCTACGCCAGTGGTCGTAAGAACCCGAAGGGGTATTACTCTTACAACTAATGAAAGTTCTAAGCAGTAAGTTCTAATAATGCGTTAACGCGATGCAACACATCCTTGCAGTCTTCGGCACGTTTTGGGCGGAAATGACACGCAAGTTTGCCGGTTTGCTACGGCTTTGTGCGACTTGCGGGCATGCCTGCCCCCGAGGTCGATCGCCCAAAGGTTGAAAGCAAGGCTTTGGAAGTGAAAATTGGCCGTCCGATGGTAATCCTTTTTTCATATTCCTTGCCAAAGTCTTAACGGCGTTAACCATTTGTTAACCATTCGGCGTTAACTCTTCATTAAGAACGATGGACTGGCGCCCAGGGCAAACGAGCGGCGCCGGATGCATGAGCACTCTCCTCGTTACCGGTCCCCCGCTTACTCCGGCATGTCCCCCGACACAGATCCAGGGTAAGTCCAATGACCAGCATTCTGACCAACTCCGCCGCCATGGCGGCGCTGCAGACCCTCCGTTCCATCGACAACAGTCTCGAGACGACACAGGCGCGCGTTTCCTCCGGCCTGCGCGTCGAAACCGCCGCCGACAACGCCGCCTACTGGTCGATCGCCACGACCATGCGGTCGGACAACCGTGCGATCTCGACCGTCGCCGATGCTTTAGGCCTCGGTGCCGCTAAGGTCGATACCGCCTATACGTCTCTGGAAAACGTCATCGACGTGATGAGCGAGATCAAGGCCAAGCTGGTCGCGGCGCGCGAACCGGGCGTGGACAAGACGAAGATCAACGATGAAATCACCGAACTGAAGAACCAGCTCATCTCGGCGGCTCAGTCGGCTTCTTTCTCCGGCGAGAACTGGCTTTATAATACCGGCACCGATGCGCTCGGCGTGAAGTCGGTCGTCGCCTCCTTCGTGCGCAGCGCCGACGGCAACGTGAAGGTCGCCACGCTCGACTTCGATACCGCCAACTCCGTGCTGATCGACATCGAAACGCCGGAGCAGGGCTATCTCACCAAGCCGATTGAACTTTCCGACGTCATGACGGATCCGCCAAGCTATGGCCCATACTCCATCATCAATATGGACGCGCTCGGCGATCCCACCGATGATACCGTGATCAGTCTCAGGGCCGATACGACCTATGAGGAGATCGACGGCATGATCAGCGTCACGGATTTCGTGCTGAAGAGCCTGACCAACGCCGCCTCCACGCTCGGCGCCATCACCACACGTATCGAGATGCAGGAAAGCTTCGTCGCGACCCTCGGCGACGTGATCGACAAGGGTATCGGCCGTCTCGTCGATGCGGACATGAACGAGGAATCGACCCGCCTCAAGGCGCTGCAGACCCAGCAGCAGCTCGGCATCCAGTCGCTCTCGATCGCCAATTCGAGCGCCGAGAACATCCTCCAGCTCTTCCGCCAGTAAGGGCGGGAGCGTTTCGAAATCCACCCGGCCGTTGGTCATCGGCCGGGGCGGGCGGTTGGGCCGCGCGACTTGCCCTGGCGCGGCCCAACACCCTTCATCTTCATCCTCGCACAAGTTTGAACGCCTAGGTTCGATGGCACGATCAGGAAGATTGTGTGCCTTTCGCCTCCCGGAAGGCGCTGTGTCCGTGGAGATAGGTCAGCGGTGTTGTCAGGTTCCAGTGTTTTTAAGAGCAGGCGTTCGAACAGCCCGCGGTTCACCCGCCGGGCTTCGTTTGCGTTTGCCGGGCACGCGGTAAAGCAGGGAGAGGGCGCATGAGCGCACAACTCGCCCGCTACCTGAAGGACTTCGGCGCCCCCCCGCGCGCCAAGGCCCCGACCTTCCAGCCGCCGAGCTTCGGTTCCGACGACGAAAGTATGGTGGCCGCCGAGCCTTTCGCCATGCCGCTCGCCTTGCCGCCGGTCGATATCGAGGCCGAGCGGGCCACCGCCTTTGCGGAAGGGCGCTCGGAAGCCGAGGCGGAGCTTCACACTAAATTCGATGCTGAAATGGATGCCTTGAAAGAGGCGCACAAGGCCGAACTGGAAACACTGCGCCTGCGCTACGAGCAGGACTACGCCATGGCGCTTGCCGAACGCTTCTCGATGCTGACGGGCGAGGTGGCCGATGTCGTCGCCGCCCAGACCGCGCAGGTTCTGGCACCGGTCATGAACCAGATCCTGACCAAGGGTGCCGTCGGCGATCTCGCGCGCATGATCACCGAAGGTCTGCAGGATGGCGAGGGCGTGACGATCACGGTGAAGGGGCCGGCAAACCTCTTCGAGCAATTGAAAGCGCGTTTCGACGACCCCGCGCCGGTCTTCCGGCATGTCGAAACACAGGATGTCGATCTGACGGTGGAGTATGGCGAAACCGTCCTGGTAACGCGGATGGCAGCCTGGGCTGACACCGTACGCAAGGTGCTTGCATGAGCGAAGGCGAAAATCACCACCACGGCAAGAACGAGATCATCATCGTCAAGCGCCATGGCGACCATGACGGCGATCATCATTCGGCCGCCTGGAAGATCGCCTATGCCGACTTCATGACGGCGATGATGGCATTCTTTCTCGTGATGTGGCTCGTCAATGCCGCCAACGAGAAGACGCAGGCTTCCGTTGCCGCCTATTTCAACCCGATCAAGCTGACCGACGACAAGCCGGCCGACAAATCGGTGAAGAAGCCGGCCAACAGCGCCGAAGGCGAGGCGACGCAGGACAAGTCCAAGGAAGCCGGCCAGAAGCAGGCCGCCGGCAACGGCGCCGAAAACGGCAAGGACGAAAGCACCTCGGCGGGCGAGGAGACGCAATATTCCGAGGCGAACTATTTCGAGAACCCCTATTCGGTTCTCTCCGAGATTGCGCAGGAAGTCGGTCAGCAGGCCAATGTGAGCGCCAAGGGCGAGGGCGGTGCCGCCAATTCCGGCCCGGCGACGGGCGCCAGCGGCGGCGAAGCCTATCGCGACCCGTTCGATCCCGATTTCTGGACGCAGCAGGTGGAGGTTTCGCAGGCGACCAGTGCCGGCAGCGAAGGCAAGGCGAGCCCGCAGGTTGCCGTTTCCAGCGACAAGACCGTGCAGGAAGCGCTTGCCAAGGACGATGCCGAAAAGGCGGAGGCCGCCAAGGCTGCCGATGCCGAAAAGGTTGCCGAAGAGAAGAAGACCAAGGAAGACGACGACGCCAACAAGCTGAAGGCCGAGATCGCCCAGCAGATCGGCACGCTCGGCAAGCTGGCGGAAGGCCTGACCGTGACGCCCGCCGAAGGCGGCCTGCTGGTCAGCCTCACCGACCAGATGGACACACCCATGTTCAACATCGGCTCGGCGCTGCCCAAGCGCGAGATGGTGCTGGCCATGGAGAAGATCGGCAAGATCCTCGAAAGCCGCCCGGGTGCCATCGCCATCCGCGGCCATACCGACGCGCGGCCCTTTGCCGGCGGCAAGAACGACAACTGGCGCCTGTCCATGGACCGCGCGCAGAGCGCCTATTACATGCTGGTGCGCGGCGGGCTTGAGGAAAAACGGGTGAGCCAGGTCACGGGCTTTGCCGACCGTCGCTTGAAGATCCCGGCCGATCCGATGGCGGATGCCAATCGCCGTATCGAAATCCTCATCCAGTCCGAGGGTGGCTGATCGATGGGTCTTTTGCGGCGCCTTCTCCTGACGGGTACGGTTTTCTGCGCAGCGCTCGGTGCCGGTGCGGCGGCGCGCGCGGATAGTGCTGAGGATCTCGAGCCCTATAAGATGATCCGGTCGCTGCAATATGTGCAGGACACGGTGGCGCTCGGCGATCACTCGGCCATGGAGATGCAGCGTTTTCTCCTGACCACCATCGACGACCGGCTGCGTACCGCGGAATCCTCGGTTTTCGACGATCCGCGCAATGTGGATGCGGCGCTCGTCTATGCGATGAGCGGCGGCAATCCCGAGACGCTGGAACTGCTGATCAAGAAGGACGTCGACGGCCATTTCGATTCCCGCCTGACGGATGCGTTGCGCGCCTATCTCTCCGGCCGCGGCACGCAGAGCGTCAAATCGCTCGCGGAAATCTTTCCGGAATACAAGCGGTCGCGCGTCGGTCCCTACCTCGCGCTCGTCTCGGCCAACTCCGTCATCCGCAAGGATCCGGCGCTGGCGCTGACCTATTTCGACTGGGCGAGGCTCGTCGCGCCCGGCACGATCGTCGAGGAGGCGGCGCTGCGCCGCTCGATCTTCATCACCAGCGAGGCGGGCTGGACCGACAAGAGCATGGTCTATGCGAACCGCTATGCGCGCCGCTACCTGCGCTCGCCCTATGCCAGCCAGTTCGCCGATCTCTTCGTGAAGCTGGCCGTCGACCATTTCGATGCGCTGAAGGAAGAAGACATCCTGGAAGTTCTCTCCTTCATGGATGTGCCGCGCCAGCGCGAGGTCTATCTGCGCATGGCGCGTCTTGCCGCCATTACCGGCAAGAACAAGCTTGCCACGCTCGCCGCCACGCGCGCGCAGATGCTGTCCGACGACGGCGAAAGCGTGCCGAAGGTTCTGGCCGATCTCTATTCGGGCCTGGCCTCTGTTCCCTCGGGTGACGTCGCGACGGCCATGGAGGCCATCGCAGCCATTCCTGACGACAAGCTTTCAGCAAAGGACCGGGCGCTGAAGGCGGCGGCAAAGGCCGTGGCCGAGGAAGTGCTGCGGGCGCCGCAGAGCGCTGCGATCGAAGAAATCGTGCCGGAAACGCATCCCACGCTTCCGGCGGAGGGCGAGGACCCCTCGTATGACGGATTGAATGAGGCCGAAACGGCCGACCGGGCAATGGATCCGCGCGCAGCAGGCACGGAAGAAACGCCGGTCGCAGCCGCTGAGCCTGAGGCGGAGAAGAAAGAGCAGCAGGAGAAGGCGGGCGTTGACCCGGCTTTCGACACTTTCGTGTCGAGCGGCCGGTCCAAGCTCGACGCGATCGACGCGCTCTTGAAAGGAGAAGGCAGTTGAGCACCATCGGCAGCGGTATTAACGGCGTCCTGCAAGGGCAGACACCCTCCAAGGGCAAAGCCGCCCAGGGCAAGACCACGGGCGCAGCGCAGAAGAGCGACTTCGCCAACGCGGTCGCCAGCCTGCACGGCAAGAGCGGTGACGGTGACGGCAACCGCAAGGGCGGACGGATCTCGATCGCCGAAACGGGCCGTAGCCAGATCCAGACCGAGCAGACCGTCGATACGACGCGCAAGGCCGGCCAGCGCGACCTGGCAGCCCTTGTAGAGGCATTGCAGGAAGCGAGCGTCGCATCCTCCGCCAAGGCGGAAAAATCGCCCCTTGAAAAACAGTCCGTTTCGGGTGTCGATGAAAAGGGGACGCGCCACAAGACGCAGGCGGAAAACCACGAGACTGTTGGAACCTCAGCGAAAAAGGGCGATGAGCCCAAGGCGAGGCACGAAGCCGTGGATGAGCTTCACGCGACGCGTGAAGACGTCAAGAGCGCCAAGGATGGCAAAGAGAATAAGGATGCCGAGACCGCCGACGAGGGGGCAACCGGGAACGATGTCGGCAATCTTCTCGAAATGCTGAGTGCTCCGGCAGCCATTCCGCAATCTCTCGTCAATAGCGCTGCGGCCCAGGTGGCTGCATCCGGTGTGATGCAGGATGTGAAGGGGCAGTTGGGCGAGAAGGGTTCGACGAAGGCCGAGATCGCGCTCACCACAAAGGCTGATGGCAAGGCACCTGCCACTGCCGATGCCGCGCTGCTTGATGGTACGGCGGATGGCGGTGAGATGCCCGAATCGGATACCGATCAGCTCTTCCGGCTGATCCGCGCCGACGGCAAGGGCCGCGACCTTGACATGAGCATTTCGGGCACGGGTGAACGCACGAGCGTGCGTGACGCCAGCCAAACGGCTGCCGTCAAGGCGGAGACGGTGACGGTGCTCGAAACCCGCCGCTATATCGGCCTTGCACAGACCGGCAATGCGGGTGCGGTGACGACCGCGATCACGCAGGACCCGAATTGGGCGGCATCGCTTAGCTCCACGGGTGGCCTCAGCCATTCGGAAGAGGCGGTGACCGGCAAGGTCGTCAACACGCTGAAGATCCAGATGAAGCCGATCGATCTCGGCAATGTGACGGCGACGCTGCGTCTGCATGGCGACGCGCTGGTGGTCTCGCTGCAGGTGGAGACGGGAGAGGCCTATCGCCAGCTCAGTGACGATCAGGACGCCATCGTCAAGGCGCTGCGCGGCCACGGCTTCGCCGTCGATCAGGTCAGCGTCCAGCTATCACCTGTCGACCGTGGCGCGAGCACGCAGCAGCAGGGTGACGGACAGGCCCAGCAGCAACAACAGCAGTTCTCCAGCCAGCCGCAGGCCCGTGAGGGCGGTAACGGCCGCCAGGGCGGCAATGGCGACGGCACACGCACTTTCGCAGGCGAAGGAACCTCCCATGACGGCAACACGTCGGAAAACGCTTCTGGCCTCTCTGGCGGCCAGCCTGTGCGCTCTGGCGGCGTCTACCTCTGACGCAAGCGCCTCGACCGGCAGCTGCGAGCGCGAAATTCTCGCGGCAGCTGCAAAGTACGATATCCCGGCCGGCATCCTCTATTCCGTCGGTCTTACGGAGACCGGCCGGAAGGGGTCGTTGCAGCCCTATGCCATGAACATCGAGGGCAAGGCCTATTTCGGCCGCAACCGCGATGAGGCGCTGCAGGCTTTCGAGGCGGCACGGGCGCGTGGCGCCAAGCTGATCGACCTCGGCTGCATGCAGATCAATCACCATTTCCATGGCGATCATTTCGCGTCGCCGGCGGAAATGTTCGACCCGCGCAAGAACGTCGAATATGCGGCGTCCTTCCTTGCGCGCCTCCACGCCAGGCATGAGACTTGGACCATGGCCGTCGCCCGCTATCATGCGGGCCCGAACAACGACCCCGCGCAGAAGCGTTATGTCTGCCGGGTGATCGCCAATCTGGTTGCGACGGGCTATGGAAGCTGGACCACGAATGCGAAAACGTTCTGTCAGTAATTCTATTAAAAGTTGATATTTTGAGCCCGAACGGCCTGTGCCGTAATGTGGCAGGAATGCGCCCTGATTTGGCATGACAAGGCGCAGCGTTAACCTTTGTTAACTTTTCCACCGTAAAATTGTGGTATATTTTGCAGAAGGCCACTATATGTAGATCAAATCGGCACGCATTTCTTAATCAACTCTTAAAACCACCCAGTCACTTTCTCTAATTGCCGGTGATTCGCCCGATTCGTACCACTGCCTGAACGAGGCACCACACTGATTCGGAGGCGGACGAATGATCGTAGTGGTTGATGAGCGCGAGCTCGTGAAAGACGGCTATACTTCTCTTTTTGGTCGCGAGGGCGTGCCCTCGACGGGGTTCGATCCCCGTGAGTTCGGCGAGTGGGTCAACACCGCCGCCGATTCCGACATCGATGCGGTCGAGGCATTCCTGATCGGCCAGGGCCAGCACGGCATGGAACTGCCGCGCGCGATCCGTGATCGCTCGCAGGCTCCGGTCATCGCGGTCAGCGATACACCGTCGCTCGAAAACACCCTTGCGCTGTTCGACAGCGGCGTTGACGACGTCGTGCGCAAGCCGGTTCATCCCCGTGAAATCCTGGCCCGTGCGGCGGCCATCCGGCGTCGCCTGAAGGCGCTCACCAATTTCACCGAGATCGGCCCTATCAGGGTGTTTTCCGATGGCCGCGACCCCGAGATCAACGACGAGATCTTTCCGCTGCCGCGCCGCGAGCGCCGCATCCTGGAATATTTGGTCGCCAACCGCGGCCGCCGGCTTTCCAAGACCCAGATCTTCAATGCGATCTACGGCATTTTCGACGAGGACGTCGAAGAGAACGTGGTGGAAAGCCACATCAGCAAACTGCGCAAGAAGCTGCGCAAGAAGCTCGGTTTCGACCCGATCGATTCCAAGCGCTTCCTTGGCTACTGCATCGATTGGCAGGGCTGAAAAAGTTTGTGATCTGGCGGGGAAGGCGGACCCCGCCAGATCACGTTGCAGCCAGCTTCACGCAAGGCCCGTCCCATAGGGTCCAAGTGACGAGACGAACGGGGATTTGACATGAGCCTTTACGGTACGATGAGAACGGGTGTTTCCGGCATGAATGCCCAGGCCAACCGCCTGAGCACGGTCGCCGACAACATCGCGAATGCGAACACGACGGGCTACAAGAAGGCCTCGACGCAGTTCTCCTCGCTGATTCTGCCTTCCACGGGCGGCGCCTACAATTCGGGCGGCGTGACCACCGACGTGCGCTACTCGATTTCGTCGCAGGGCACCTTCACCTACACCACGTCCTCGACGGACCTCGCCATCAACGGCAAGGGCTTCTTCATCGTCAAGGGCAGCGACGACCAGGAATACATGACCCGCGCCGGCGCCTTCACCCCGATGGATGACGGCTCGTTGCAGAACTCGGCCGGCTTCACGCTGATGGGCTATGAGTATTCCTCGACCGAGGACCCGACCATCGTCGTCAACGGCTTCGACGGTCTGGAAGAGATCAACCTTTCCTCCGGCGAGCTCAGCGCCACCGGTTCGACCGAGGGTACGCTCGACGTCAACCTGCCGTCGACCGCCGCTGACGGTTTCGAGAAGAAGACCTCGCTCAAGGCCTATGACAGCCAGGGCAATTCACGCCTCATCGAGTTCAACTACATCAAGACCGGCGACAATGCCTGGACGGTCGAGGCGACATACGACGGCACTTCGATCGCCGGCCCGATCGCCATGACATTCGACGCCGACGGCACGCTCCTGACCCCGTCGCCGGCGACGATCACCACGACGGCCCAGACCATTGCCGGCGCGGACCTTGCCTCGCTGGAAATCAGCATCGGCGGTTCCACCCAGCTCGCTTCCGATTTCGGCGTCTCCAACGGCAAGATCGACGGCAATGCGGCCGCCAAAGTCACCGGCTATGAGATCAGCGACGACGGCGTGCTCTCGCTGAAATATTCGAACGGCGAACTGACGCCGAAGTACCGCATCGCGATGGCTTCGGTGCAGAGCCCCGACAACCTCAAGCCGCTGCCGGGCAACGTCTACTCGCAGAGCAACGACTCGGGCGTCGTCGTCATGGGTTATGCCGGCAGCAACGGCTACGGCAGCATCATTTCCGGCGCGCTCGAAGATTCCAACGTCGATATCGCCGAGGAACTGACGAGCATGATCGAATCGCAGCGTAACTACACGGCGAATTCGAAGGTCTTCCAGACCGGTTCGGAACTCATGGAAACCCTCGTCAACCTCAAGAGATAAGGCGGTCTGAAAAATCCGCGCGCAGTCGAGAGTTAGGTAAGATCCGATGTCGCTTTCCACAGCAATGAAGACTGCTCAGTCGAGTTTTTCGAACGTAGGCCTGCAATCGGCCGTCGCGTCGAAGAACATTGCCAATGCAAGCGATGCGGCCTACGCGCGCCGGTCGGCGGTTCTCGCCACGGCCGCAACGGGGGCCTCGGTCGTCGAAACGCAGCGGGCTCAGAACGAGGCGCTGCTGAAGCAAAACCTCGTCAGCATCTCCAAGTCTTCCGCGCAGGGAACGCTCCTGACGGGGCTGACCAGCATGAAGATGATGCTCGGCGGCGAGGATTACGAACTCGCGCCCGCCACCTATCTCTCCAAGCTGCGCGACAATCTTCAGGCCTTTGCCGATAAGCCGAACGAGGTTTCGCTCGCCGAGACGGTGATTGCCGATGCCACCGACGTCGCCAATTCGCTGAACAGCACCTCGCTCGCCGTACAGAAGATGCGCGCCGAGGCGGATGCCGATATCGGCACGGCGGTAACGGAACTCAACCGCTTGCTCGCCGAGTTCAAGACCTATAACGACCAGGTCAAGCAGGGCACGGCTGCCGGCACGGACGTCAACGATGCCCTCGACCAGCGCGACAAGCTTCTGACGCAAATCTCGCAGATCGTCGGCGTCAGCACGATGAAGCGCACGAACAATGACCTTGCGCTTTACACGAGCGACGGCACGGTGCTCTTCGAGACCGAGCCGCGTACGGTCACCTTCACATCGACCCCGACATATACGGCTGCCGTTACCGGCAACCAGGTCTATATCGATGGCGTGGCCGTCCAGGCGGGAGCCGGCGGCAACACCAGCGCCCAGGGGTCCATCGCGGCCCTTCTACAGCTGCGCGACGAGGCCGCACCGGTCTTCCAGAACCAGCTCGACGAGATCTCGCGCGGCCTGATTTCGATGTTCTCCGAGAGCATCGAGACCCCGGCGGGTTCGGGCACCTTCGTCGATACGGACGGCCTTTTCACCTGGAGCGGTATTCCGACGGTCGATTCGCCCGGTCTCGGTGCGGTGATCACGGTCAATCCGCTGGTCATCACCAGCCAGGGCGGCAACGCCATGCTGCTGCGCGACGGCATCAACGACACGTTCAACACCGGCAGCAATGCCAGCTACTCGGACCTGTTGAAGAGCTATACGGCGGCGTTCGAGACGCCGATGACGTTTGATGCGGATGCGGCGATCGACACGACGGCGACGATCCTCGCCTTCTCGACCGGTTCGGTCGGCTGGCTGGAGCAGTTGCGCAGTGCTGCGACGACGGCAGGCGACGACAAGACGGCGCTGCTCGGCCGCACGCAGGAAGCGCTCCAGAATGTGACGTCCGTCAGTCTCGACGAGGAGCTGGCGCTGCTTCTCGATCTCGAACAATCCTACAAGGCATCGGCAAAACTCGTGGCGGCGGTCGATGAAATGATCACCGCGCTTCTCCAGGCGGCAGGCTAAGAGCTATGAAGGCTTCTTTCGTTTCGAACATGTCTCTCCAGAACGCGATGCGCATCACGGTCGCAAGCGCGCAGAAGGAGATGCTGAAGGTTCAGGAAGAGTCCGTGACCGGCCGTCATGCGGATGTCGGCGCGGAGCTGGGCGCCAAGACCGCCCGCACGCTGAACCTGCACCGCGATCTGCAGCGTATGGAATCGCTGAAAAGCACCAATGCGCTGACGACGCAGCGCCTTGCCGCCTCCCAGGAAGCGCTCGGCCAGATGTCGACGGCGGCGAACGATGCGATGGGCGTGCTGATTGCGCTGTCGGGCATCACCTCCGCCGACCAGCTCCAGCTTGCCCAGAAGAATATCGGCGATGCGCTGTCGACCTTCACGGCTGCCGCCAACACCTCCTTCAGCGGCGAATACCTGTTCGCCGGCATCAATTCCGATGTGATGCCGTTCAACGACTATTTCCAGACGTCGCCCGCCGTGTCGGATGCCAAGACCGCCTTCGACGACGCTTTCTCTGCTTATTTCGGCTTTGACCAGACCGATGCCGCCGTATCGACCATCGATTCCACCGACATGCAGTCGTTCATCGATTCGCTCGAAACGAGTTTCATGGGCACGGACTGGGAGAACAACTGGTCGAATGCGTCGAGCGAAAACATGGAAAGCCGCATCAGCGCTTCCGAAACCGTGCAGAGCTCGACCAACACCAATGTCGATGGCATGCGCTACATGGCGCTCGGTCTGGTGATCGGCAACGAGCTTCTGGCGCTCGGCATTTCCGAAGCGTCCCGCAAGGTCGTCAGCGATGCGGCGATCGACTATATGGGGCGTGCCGTGTCCGGCATCGACGGCGAGCGTTCGAAGCTCGGCATCTCCGAATCCCGCGTGAGCCAGGCCAACACATCGCTCGACGCCCAGGTCACCATTTTGAGCACCAGCATCAAGGATATGGAAGGCATCGACACCTACGAGGCGGCGACGCGCGTGACCACGCTCGAATCGCAGCTTTCGCTTGCCTACACACTCACCTCGCGGATCCAGAACCTGAGCCTGCTGAACTACCTCTGATGAACCAGAGGATACGGACACACATGAAGGATGTCTGAATGTACCAGTTTTCATATGCCGAGATCATGGAGGAGGGCGTCGCCGTCTCGAAGGATCGGGAACGGCAGGTCCTCGAGCGCTCGATTGCGCTCCTGGAAACGGCAAAGGCAGCCGGCGGCGGGGTTTACGGCAAGGAAGCAGTCGAAGCCGTCTATTATACGCGCCGGGTGTGGATCCGTTTCATCGAGGATCTCGGCAATCCGGAAAATCAGCTCGAGGACGAACTTCGGGCCAATCTGATCTCGATCGCGATTTGGATTCTCAAGGAAATCGAACGGATCCGCAAACGCGAGTCCACGAATTTCCAGGGCATTATCGACATTACAACCATCATCAAGGATGGAATCAAATGAAAAGTACGCTGCGTATATCGCTGAAGTCTGGGGAACGCATTTTTGTCAACGGCGCCGTTCTCAGGGTTGATCGCAAGGTCGCGATCGAATTCCTGAACGATGTGACCTTCCTTCTGGAAAACCACGTCCTGCAGCCGGAACAGGCGACCACGCCGCTTCGCCAGCTCTATTTCATCGCGCAGATGGCGCTGATCAATCCGGAAGGCGCCGAGCAGTCGGTCGCCATGTTCCGCAAGTCGGTCATCATGCTCTTGTCCTGCTTCAAGAACGAGGAAGTGCTGGCCGAACTGAAGCGCGTCGATGCGCTCGTCACGCAGGGGCGCGCGTTCGAAGCATTGAAGGCCATCCGCGGGCTCTATCCGATCGAGGATCGCATCCTCAACAACCAGGAAATGGCGCCCGCCACGATCGAGCAGATCCGCAGGGAGATCGCACCATGGTAACGCCCGTCGGCGCTGCAAGCAGCACAACGTCCACCCAGACCACGACCAGCAGCGATGCAACGACCGCCGAGAAGTCTTCGACGCTGAACTACGAGAGCTTCCTGAAGCTGCTCGTGGCGCAGATGAAGAACCAGGACCCCACCGAACCGATGGATTCGGCCCAGCAGATGGCGCAGCTTGCGACCTTCTCGCAGGTCGAGCAGACCATCAAGACGAACAAGAACTTCGAAAGCCTGCTCCAGCGCACGTCGCTGCAGGAAGCCAACTCCGTCATCGGCCGCACCGTCACCAGCGAGGACGGCAAGGTTACTGGTGTCGTCACGGAAGTGACGCTATACAATGACGGTATCGTGGCAAAGCTTGATTCGGGCGAGAAACTCGTCATCGGACCCGGCGTGAAGATAAGCGAAACCAAAACGTGAATGAGGCAGACGCCCTCGATATAGCGCAGGCAGCCATCTGGACGGTCGTCGTGGCCTCCGGCCCGGCCGTGCTTGCCGCCATGATCGTCGGCGTCGCCATTGCCTTCGTGCAGGCATTGACGCAGGTGCAGGAAATGACCCTCACCTTCGTCCCGAAAATCCTGGCGATCTTCGTGACCATCGCCATCTCCGCCCCGTTCATCGGCGCCCAGATCTCCATCTTCACCGATCTCGTATTTTCCCGCATCCAGAGCGGGTTCTAGAGCATTTCCAGCCGAAGCGTGACGCTTCGGCTGGAAATGCGGTAAAACGAAATGCTCCAGCGCGCCTCCAGCAGCGCTTTACGCCTCATCGGCGTGGCTTCCCCCATCCTCGCGCAAGCTTCGCCCTGTACGCCATGCGGTGAAATGGGCGACACGTGTTTCGTGCCGCGGCCTCTCATGACGAGACGGGAAGCATTCAGATGGCGCAAGTTCCGGCAATCAACCTTCCGAAGGTAAGCCCCAGCGGTCGCGATGTCGCGTTCGCCGTGGGCATCCTGACGATCCTGTCGATCCTCTTCCTGCCGATCCCGCCCTTCATGATCGACATAGGCCTGGCGTTCTCCATCGCCTTCTCGGTCCTGATCCTGATGGTTTCGCTGTGGATCCAGCGGCCGCTCGACTTCTCGTCCTTCCCGACGGTCCTCCTCATCGCCACCATGGTGCGCCTGTCGCTCAACATCGCGACGACGCGCGTCATCCTCTCGCACGGCAATGAAGGCCATGATGCGGCGGGCGGCGTGATCGCCGGCTTTGCCAGCCTCGTCATGTCCGGCGACTTCGTCATCGGTATCATCGTCTTCATGATCCTGATCGTGGTGAACTTCATCGTCATCACCAAGGGTGCGACGCGTATCGCGGAAGTCGGCGCGCGCTTCACACTCGATGCGATCCCCGGCAAGCAGATGTCGATCGATGCCGACCTGTCGGCCGGCCTCATCGACGAGAAGCAGGCGCAGCTGCGCCGCCGCGAACTGGAAGAGGAAAGCTCCTTCTTCGGTTCGATGGACGGTGCCTCGAAATTCGTGCGCGGCGATGCCATCGCCGGCCTGCTCATCACCGCCATCAACGTTTTCGGCGGCATCATCATTGGCTATTTCCGCCACGGCATGGAACTGTCGGAAGCCGCCGACGTCTTCGTCAAGCTCTCGGTCGGTGACGGTCTCGTCTCGCAGATCCCGGCTCTCATCGTTTCGCTCGCCGCAGGCCTTATCGTCTCGCGCGGCGGCACGTCGGGCTCCACCGACCAGGCGGTCATCAACCAGCTTTCCGGCTATCCGCGCGCGCTTCTCGTCGCGGCGGCGCTGATGATCATGCTGGCCCTCATGCCGGGCCTGCCCTTCCTGCCCTTCATCGTGCTCGGTGGCCTGATGGCCTTCGGCGGCTGGGTGATCCCGCGCCGTATCGCGGCCGAGAACCAGGCCAAGCGTGCCCTGGAAGCCCAGCAGGTCCAGGCGACCCGCGACCAGGAGAAGGATTCGGTCAAGTCGGTGCTCAAGACCGCCGAGATCGAGCTCCTGCTCGGCAAGCAGGTTTCCACCCGCCTTCTCGGCGCGCACCAGGAACTGGCCTTCCGCGTCGGCAAGATGCGCAAGAAATTCGCCGGGCAATACGGCTTCGTCGTGCCGGAAATCAAGGTTTCCGACGACATTGCCATTCCCGACAAGTCCTACCAGATCCGCATCCACGGCACGACGATCGCCTCGAACATCGTGCGCGTCGGCGAAGTGCTCGTCGTCACCGGCGGCGGGCGCAAACCCAGCGTGCCGGGCGACGAGATCCGCGAACCCGCCTTCGGCATGCCGGCCGTCTCGATCCTCGAAACCTTCGCCGAGGATCTGCGCCGCGAGGGCTTCCACCCGATCGACAACGTTTCGGTGGTGCTGACGCATCTCTCGGAAGTCATCCGCAACAACCTGCCGCAGCTCCTGTCCTACAAGGACGTCAAGGTGCTGATCGAGCGCCTCGATCCGGAATACCGCAAGCTCGCCGACGAAATCTGCTCGTCGCACATGTCCTATTCCGGCCTGCAGGCCGTGCTGAAGCTGCTGCTCGCCGAGCGCGTCTCCATCCGCAACCTGCACCTCATCCTCGAAGCCGTCGCCGAACTCGCGCCGCATGTGCGCAAGACCGAGCAGATCGTCGAGCATGTCCGTATCCGCATGGCCCAGCAGATCTGCGGCGACCTGACCGACAACGGCGTTCTGCCGGTGCTGCGTCTCGGCAACAAGTGGGACATGGTGTTCCACCAGGCGCTGAAGCGCGACAGTAAGGGTGAAATCGTCGAGTTCGACATCGATCCGCGCCAGCTTGAAGAGTTTTCCGAACAGGCGACCCGGGTTATCCGCGAGTTTCTCGATCGCGGCACGCCCTTTGTACTGGTCACGTCGCCCGAATCCCGCTCTTATGTGCGCATGATCATCGAACGCCTGTTTGCAACATTGCCGGTTCTCTCGCATGTCGAGCTCGCCAAGGGCATCGAGATCAAGATTCTCGGCTCGATTTCATGATAACCGACCCGCAGGGCACGGTGCTGGCGCTGTTCGCCGCCTTCTGCCGTGTCGGCGGGTGTTTCATGCTGTTGCCGGGCTTCTCCTCGGCCCGCATCTCGATCCAGATTCGCCTCTTCCTGGCGATCGCCATCTCGATGGGCGTGCTGCCGATCATGTGGGATGTCATCTATCCGCGCTCCAGCGGTGATCTCGATGGCTATCTCTCGATGATCGCCTTCGAGACGCTGACGGGTGCGGCCATCGGCCTGATCGCCCGCTACTACGTGCTGGGCTTACAGTTCGCCGGCACTGTGCTGACCATGATGATGGGCTTCAATGCGCCGCCGACGCCGGACGTGCTGGAAGACACCCAGGAAAACCAGCTGACGAACCTCTTGTCCTTCGCCGGCCTGCTCGTGCTGTTCATGCTGGACTTCCATCACGTCGTCATGCGGGCGCTGATCGAATCCTACAATGTCATGCCGATCGGCGCGGGCTTCAATCCGCAGAGCGCGCTGATCACGCTCACCGATACGCTCAGCCAGACCTTCATGATCATGCTGCGGCTGGCGAGCCCCTTCATTCTCTATGGCCTGGTGTTCAACGTCTCCGTCGGCCTGATCAACAAGCTTGCGCCGCAGATCCCGATCTACTTCGTCTCGCTGCCCTTCATCATCATGGGCGGCCTGTTCCTGCTCTATTTCGGTATTTCCTCGCTGCTCGAGATCTTCGCGAGCGGCTTCATTCCGGTCTTCAGGGGAGAGTAGGCGATGGCGCAGACGCGTTCGGAAAAGCTCAAACGTCTCGTGACCGTGCAGCGGCATCTCGAAAAGATGGCCGAGATCGATCTCGCCAACACGACGCGCCAGCGCCAGGAAGCGGCCGAGACGATGGATGCGGTCGCCGAGGCGATCAATTCGCTGAATCCGGTGCATCGCAGTTTCTCGCGCCACTATTCCGGCCAGTACAGCCGGTTGCAGCAGCAGGATCAGATGCTGGCCAACGTCCAGCAGATGCATGAGATGCGCGTGGTGCGTGAGCGCACCAAGGGCGACCGTATGGAAGACCACATGAAGGAAGCCCGCAGCGCCGAAGACCGCGAGGCGGCCGACGACGCCATCTACGATCTGATCGACCAGCACATCGCCTATAAGGGCGGCGACGACTGAGATCGTCCGCAAGTCTTTGGAACGACACGGCGTTTTCGCTCACACGCGGTCAAGCTTGCCTCAAATTGGATTTCGGATGCGCCGTCGTCACGGCATCGTCATCCGCCACCAGCCTCCCGTAAGGTTGAGCAGCGATAGTCTTTTCACGGACGATGAAGAGGTTTGCCGAAGCGGCCGCGATGTGCAGCGCGGGTGAGCCGATGTCCTGATGGTCATGAGGCCGGCGGACCGCCATGAGGACGGGTCCGGCTCGCAGGATTTACCTGAAAGGCTTTGAGACGTGGCAATTACACCCCCCAGCGATCTGGTGCTCGATGTCGTGCGCGCCGCCGATCCCACCCAGGTTCAGGAAGCGCAAGCCAAGCTGAAATCGAACCGCGCTTCTTTCGAAGCGACGAGCCTTGCCGAAGCAGGCGCCGGATTCCAGGCCGCCGTCGGCACCATTCTCAATCGTGATTCCGCCGGCGCGACGGCGGCGTCGAACGGTGTTTCCGCCGTCGGCGGCAAGGCGGCCGTGCCGGAACATCTGCGCAAGTTCGAGACGATGGTTCTGCAGAACTTCGTGAAATCGATGATGCCGAGCGAGAGCGAGCAGATCTATGGCGAAGGCACCGCCGGCGAAATGTGGCGCGGCATGATGGCCGATCAGCTCGGCGAAGCGCTCGGCAAGGGCGGCGGCATCGGCATTGCCGAGGCGCTCGCCAAGAAGAGCGGCATCTCGGGCGGCGCCAAGGACAACGATCCCGACCGTGTCGCCTCCGGCATGGTTCAGGCCTTGCAGCGGGAGGCCTTCGCCGACCTGACGCCCGGCATCAAAGAACACAAGAAAACGGCATAAGCGGAGAACAACAAAATGGAACAGGCAAGCAACGAAATCCGGATCCGCTCTGTGCTCGGTCGGCTTGAAACCATCATCGACAACGAGAACGTCAATATCGGCTACGATCCCGATTTCGATCTCCCGACGTCGAATGCCCACAAGAGCCGCTGCCTCTATGAGCTGGCCATGCTGACGCGCGACGTGCGCCCGGAAGAGGTGCCCCCGAGCTTCTCGCCGCAGCTCGGCCGCGTGCGCGAAAAGCTCGCCACCAACGCCCAGCGCGTCTCGGCCCATCTCGATGCCGTGCGCGAGGTCGTCACCATTCTGAAGAATGCCGTGCAGGATCTCGAAGCTGACGGCACCTATTCGCAGGAACAGTTCCGCCTGGGTTACGGTACATGATCAAGCTCATCGGCACCGGCGTCTGGGTCCTCGCGATCACGCTCGCCGCGGTGTATTTTTCGTTGAAGATGGCCTCGGCTCCGAAAATCGACGAGGAAGCTGCAGCGCGCGAAGCGGCGATGGAATTCGTCACCGGTTATACGACGACCGTACCCGTTCTCGGCGAGGGCGGCGTCAACGGCTACCTGCTCACCAAGCTCGCCTACAAGGCGAACAAGGAGCTGGCGGCCAAGCAGGTCGTGCCGCTGCCGCAGATGATCACGGACGAGCTATACACGCTGCTCGTCGGCAAGAAGATGATCGACGTGACCTCGACCGGCAATTTCGACCTCGATGCCTTCAGGGGCGTCGTGAAGGAAGGCCTCAACCGCCGCTTCGGCGCGGAAGTCATTGCAGAGGTCTATGTCGAGCAGATCGACTATATTACCACCGCCTCCGTCGAGGATCCGGCGCCCAAGAAGGGCGTCACGCTTCTGAAGGGCGAAGTGCCCGAAGTGAAGCCGGCAGAAAAAAGCGGCGGACACTAGGTCCACCGCTGAGTTGAGGCAGTTTTTGAAGAAGCCGGCCGCCTAATGCGTGCCGGCTTCCGCCGTTTCATCATCCGCGCGCTTTACCACCATGCCCGACAGCTTGTAGCGCATGACATGATAGAGGAAGAGCGGGTTACCGATCACGTAGCGCCGCCACAGGCGCTTGGGTTCCTGTACCAAACGGTAAAGCCATTCCAGGCGCAGCCTGCGAATGCCAAGCGGCGCGCGGCGTACATCGCCGGCCACGAAGTCGAAGAGTGCCCCGACACTGAGCACCAGCCGGGCATGGCCGGGGCCGACATGGCGGTCGATCCACTTTTCCTGCGCCGGGCTGCCCATGGCGACCAGCAGGATATCGACATTGGCCTCGCGCACCTGCTCCATGATCTCGTCGGATTTCGCCCGGTCGAAGAAACCGTCGGAAATCGGGATGAATTCATGCCAGGGCGCATGGCGGCGGAAGTTTTCCGTCGCACGCTTCAGGATCGAATCGCGGGTGCCGATCAGGGCGATGCGCATCGGCTTGGCAATATAGGTCAAGAGTGCGGGCACGAAATCCGTGCCGTTGAGGTTTGCCGGGAACTTGCGGCCATGGAACACCATCGAGGCGATGTCGACGCCGTGGCCGTCGGGGAAGACGACCTGGCGTTCGAGCACGGCCCGGTATTCCTGGTCGCGCATCATCAGGTTCGCATTGTTGGCATTGATGAAGGCGATCACCGTCTGGCCGAAGGGCATGGTCGCGACCTCCTCGGCAAAGGTGAAGGCATCGGCCCAGCTGAGTTCGCAGACCGGCAGGCCGAGAATGTCGCGTTGCGCGGTGATGATGTTACCTGACACGAGGTTCATGACAGGGCTCCTTTTGCGGCAACACCGTGCATCTGGCGGCCGGGCCGGCCGGCCGTCATGGCCTGCCGGTTGGCGCTGTCATCGAGGAATGTGGGAAAGGGCTTCATGCTGCTCCCGCAATGCTTGTGTTGCTGGAAGCCGGTGTAGCAAGCCCGCCTGAAAGGGCTTTTAAGGAATTCCCTAGAAGGCTGCGGGATGCTTTTATCTTCTGCTAACCATTGGCGCTTCATCCTATTTATCTATCTGTAAATGTTCGATTTTGTTGCTGCCTATGGGGCGGCCGAGCTGGGTTTGCAGCAAAAATATTTGCGAAGGGTGCTTCAAAAAAGGACTTTTCCGGCCGCCTGATTGCTTCCCTCATGCGGTTTCAGGCGTCTCTCAGGGCTGACAGGAAAACGGCTGTTAACGAATTGGGCGGGGTGTTTGCGAAACGAGACGCTTGAATTTATGCGTTTTGGACAGCATAGGGCGTTAAGAGGCCATCCCGCCGTGCAGCCGCGCTCCTAAAGTGGGCGCAATTCATCAGGGAGAGAAATGTGACCACCATTATCGATGGGAAGCAGGTTGCCGCTTCCGTGATTGACGCCGTGAAGGCCGCGACGGTGACGTTGGAAGACGAGGCCGGCGTCAAGCCCGGTCTTGCCGTCGTCATCGTCGGCGATGATCCGGCGAGCCACGCCTATGTCGGCGCCAAGAGCCGCATGTCGAAGGAATGCGGTTTCAAGTCCATCCAGCACACGTTGCCGGAAGCGACGACGCAGGAAGAGCTTGCAGCCCTCGTCGAGACGCTGAATGCCGACGAGACCATCCACGGTATCCTCGTCCAGCTGCCGCTGCCCAAACACCTGAATTCGGACCCGATCATCCAGTCGATCAAGCCGGAAAAGGATGTCGATGGCCTGCACGTCGTCAATGCCGGCAAGGTGGCGACCGGCGATCTCGATGGCGGCCTCGTCTCCTGCACGCCGGCCGGCGCCATGGTCTTCGTGCGCCGCACCCATGGCGAGGACCTGTCCGGTCTCAACGCGGTGGTGATCGGCCGCTCCAACCTGTTCGGCAAGCCGATGTCGGCGCTGCTGCTCGCCGCCAACGCGACGGTCACGACCGCCCATTCGCGCACCAGGGATCTGGCCGGCGTCTGCCACAACGCCGACATTCTCGTCGCCGCCGTCGGCCGCCCGGAAATGGTCAAGGCGGACTGGGTGAAGCCGGGTGCTACCGTCATCGATGTCGGCATCAACCGGATCACGACGGCGGAAGGCAAGACCCGTCTCGTCGGCGACGTCGCCTTTGACGAAGCCGCCAAGGTGGCCGGTGTCATCACGCCGGTCCCGGGCGGTGTCGGTCCGATGACCATCGCCATGCTGATGGCGAACACCGTCATTGCCGCCTATCGCAAGGCCGGCAAAAAGCCGCCGAAATTCTGATGATCGCATGAATGCAAAAGGCGCCCCGTGGGGCGCTTTTTTATTTGCCCGTGGGCGCAGGGCCGGTCGAGGCGCGCACGATCAGATCGGTCTTCCAGAGTTCCTGCTGGGGCAGGTCCTCCAGCTGAAGAATATCGGCGATCAGCCGCCGGGCGATGCGCTGGCCGGCGGCGCGCAGCGACGAGCGCGTCGTCGTCAACGGAACCATGAAATTCTCCGGTTTCAGCATCGGCAGCACGTCGTCATGGGCAATCAGCGAGATGTCAGAGCCTAATTTTAGCCCCGCCTGATTGATCGCGCGCACCGCGCCGAGCGCCAGAACCGTACTGGAACAGAGCACCGCCGTCGGCGGGGTGTCGAGCTGCAGGAAGCGTTCCATGGCGCGAAAACCATGTTCGTCGGTCATCTGCGAATTGGAATTGCATTCGTCGCGCAGCACCAGACCATGTTCGGCCAACGCCCGCACCGTGCCTTTCGTCCGCCGTTTCGAGAAGGTGAGATAATCGGGGCCGTTGATGAGGGCGACGTGCCGGTGGCCAAGCTGCGCGAGCAGGCGCGCGGCATCGTAGAAGGCGCCGGTATTGTCGATGTCGAGATAGGGATAGTCCGTTGCGATGCCCATCGAGCGGCCATGTACGACGAAGGGCGTCTTCAGCGACTTCATCATGGCGATGCGCGGATCCTTCTCGCGCATATAGGCAAGGAACAGCGCATCGACATTGCCGCTGGCCACCAGCCGCCGGCAGGTCGCCACCTCGTCCTCCGGGTGGCTCGGATTGATGACGAAGTGGAAATCGTGCTTGACCGCCTCATCGCCGAGGCCGGCCAGGAATTCGCCGAAATGCACGTCGGACTCGATGCCGTCGGCGGTCGGCATGACCAGGCCGATCGAGCCGGCGCGACCGGTCGCAAGCCGCTGCGCGGCCCGGTTGGGGCGGTAGCCTGTCTCCCGGACAGCATCGAGAACCCGCTGGCGCGTCTCGGCATTCACCTCCGGATAGCCGTTCAGCGCCCTGCTGACGGTTGTCTGCGACAGACCCAGCAATTGCGATAACTGCTTGAGATTCACATGCTTAGCTTTCTTGAAACATTAAAAGCGCTTTGGGTGTTTTGCGTTGACGTTCCCGATTTTTTCCCAAAGCGTTTTGGCATGTAACATCAGCAATTCCTTCAGGAAAAGCGGATTTGGTCATTTTGCGCCGCAAAACTACGCTGCACTGCATCAGGAGCGGCGTTTTTGTTTGAAATGATTTGGGGGTACTTGACGAGGGTGAGGGGGAAATGGGATGAAAGGAAATCCAAAGCGCTTTGAATTTTGGGGTATTTTAGAGAATGCCTGCCCCGGGAGGGCGGGTTTGCTATGGGAGGCAAATCACGTGAAAAAGACATTGCTGATGACGGCTGCGCTGGCACTTCTGATGGCGGGCGGCGCTGCTGCTGCCGATTTGAAGTTCAAGCCCGGCGAGGATTCGAAATTCAACTGGCAGAGCTTTGAAGATTTCAAGAAGGGCCATGACCTCAAGGGCCAGACGCTGACTATCTTCGGCCCCTGGCGCGGCGAAGACGAGGCGCTCTTCAAGAACGTCTATGCCTATTTCGTCGAAGCGACGGGCGTCGACCTGAAATACTCCTCCTCGGAAAACTACGAACAGCAGATCGTCATCGACACCCAGGCCGGCAGCCCGCCTGATGTCGCCATCCTCCCGCAGCCGGGCCTCATCGCCGACCTCGCGTCCAAGGGTTACCTGACGCCGCTCGGCGACGAGACCCAGAAATGGCTTCTCGACAACTACGCCGCCGGCCAGTCCTGGGTCGATCTCTCGACCTACAAGGGCAAGGACGGCACGGCCGCGCTCTATGCCTTCCCCTACAAGATCGACGTGAAGTCGCTCGTCTGGTACGTGCCGGAGAACTTCGAAGACGCCGGCTATGAAGTGCCGAAGACCATGGAAGACCTGAAGGCACTGACGGAGAAGATCGTCGCCGATGGCGGCACGCCGTGGTGCATTGGTCTCGGTTCGGGCGGCGCCACCGGCTGGCCGGCGACCGACTGGGTCGAAGACCTGATGCTGCGCACGGCAACGCCGGAGACCTACGACAAGTGGGTCAAGAACGAGATCCCGTTCACCGACGCCTCCGTCGTCGGCGCGCTGGATGAATTCGGCTGGTTCGCCAAGAACGACAAGTTCGTCGATGGCGGCGCGGCTGCCGTGGCCTCCACCGACTTCCGCGACAGCCCGAAGGGCCTCTTCGCCTCGCCGCCGAAGTGCTACCTGCACCACCAGGCCTCGTTCATCCCGTCCTTCTTCCCTGAGGGTACGGTTGTCGGCGAAGATGCTGATTTCTTCTACATGCCGCCCTATGCCAGCAAGCCGGAACTCGGCAACCCGGTTCTCGGTGCCGGCACGCTTGCCATGATCACCAAGGACACGCCGGCCTCGCGCGCCTTCATCGAATTCCTGAAGACGCCGATCGCCCATGAAGTCTGGATGGCGCAGACGAGCTTCCTGACGCCCTACAAGAGCGCCAACAAGGAAGCCTATGCCAACGGTCCGATGAAGAAGCAGGGTGAAATCCTGCTGAACTCGACGACCTTCCGCTTCGACGGTTCCGACCTGATGCCGGGCAAGATCGGTGCGGGCGCGTTCTGGACGGGCATGGTCGACTTCGTTGGCGGCAAGTCCGCGGCCGATGTCGCCGGCGGCGTCCAGAAGGCCTGGGACGCCATCAAGTAACATCCTGGCGAACCGGCGGGTTTGCCCGCCGGTTTTCCCAAGCATGCCCACATGCAGCCGGACCATGCGGTGCAAGCCGCGTGAGCGCCCCTTGTGCCTCTCAAGGTCCGGACTGCACGTGGAAAACAGCGTCAGGGGATGCATTCCTGGGGAGGAACTGCCATGCAGCAATTGTTATTCGCCATTTTCACGATGGTGGGGGGCGTGCTCGCCTGCGCCGCCTATTTCTTCGGAACGAACTGGCTGCTCGACAAGATCTTCCCCTCGAAAGGGATGACGGGCGCGCAGGCATCGCAGAACCTGCGCATCACCAATGCCATCAGGCCCTGGCTGTTCATGGCGCCGGCGCTCTTTGCGCTCGCCATCTACCTGGTCTATCCCGTCTTCGAATCCGTCCGGCTCGCCTTCCATGACCGGTCCGGCCAGCAGTTCGTTGGCTTCAGCAACTTCGTCTGGATGTTCAACGACGGCGAATTCCGCCAGTCGATCTTCAACAATTTCCTCTGGCTCCTTGTGGTGCCGGCGCTCTCCACCTTCTTCGGCCTCGTCATCGCGGCGCTGACCGACCGCATCTGGTGGGGCAATATCGCAAAGACCCTGATCTTCATGCCGATGGCGATCTCGTTTGTCGGCGCCGCCGTCATCTGGAAATTCGTCTACGACTACCGCTCGGAAGGCTCCGAGCAGATCGGCATCCTCAACGCCATCGTGGTGGCCATGGGCGGCCAGCCCGAGGCGTGGATGACCATTCCCTTCTGGAACAATTTCTTCCTGATGGTCATCCTGATCTGGATCCAGACCGGCTTCGCCATGGTCATCCTGTCGGCGGCGCTGCGTGGCATCCCCGAGGAAACCATCGAGGCGGCCGTCATCGACGGCGCGAACGGCCTGCAAATCTTCTTCAAGATCATGGTGCCGCAGATCTGGGGCACGATCGCCGTGGTCTGGACGACCATCACCATCCTCGTCCTCAAGGTTTTCGATATCGTGCTCGCCATGACCAACGGGCAATGGCAGACGCAGGTTCTGGCGAACCTGATGTTCGATTGGATGTTCCGCGGCGGCGGCGATTTCGGGCGCGGCGCGTCCATTGCCGTCGTCATCATGATCCTGGTCATTCCGATCATGATCTGGAACATCCGCAACGCCACCAAGGAAATGGAGCGCTGAGATGATTGCTTCCGCCCGTTCGCCGCTCATCATCGTCGTCCATATTTCCGTCCTGCTGCTCGTCGCCCTCTGGACGCTGCCCACCGCCGGCCTCCTGATTTCCTCGCTGCGCGACAAGGACCAGCTCGCCGTCTCCGGCTGGTGGACGGCGCTCTCCACCTCCTCGCAGAACCTCACCGGCCGTGCCGCTTCGCCCGAAGCGCAGGTCGAGAAGGACGGCAAGTTCGTCATCGAGGGCAAGCTCCTCGAAGGCGACACCGCCAAGGTCTCGGCCTTTGGCGTGCGTCCTTTGCAGCCGTCTGCCTTCGAAGCCGGCAAGCCCGCCGATCTGGGCGACGGCCAGACGCTCACCGTTAACGAGGATGGCAGCTATCAGATCGTCTCGCCGACCAAGATGGAAGGCACGCGCGGCCAGCGCATCTTCTATACGGCTTCCGTGCCGCCGCGCTTCACGCTCGACAACTATCGTGAAGTGCTGAACGCCGCCGGCATCGGCTCGTCCTTCATCAACTCGCTGACGGTGGCGATCCCCTCGACGATCATCCCGATCCTCGTTGCCGCCTTCTGCGCCTATGCGCTGGCCTGGATGCCGTTCCCCGGCCGGGCGATCCTGATCGCCGTCATCGTCGGCCTGCTGGTCGTGCCGTTGCAGATGTCGCTGATCCCGCTCCTGAAGCTCTATAACGGTGTCGGCGCCTTCTTCGGTGTCCCCGCGAAAACCTATGTCGGCATATGGCTCGCGCATATGGGCTTCGGCCTGCCGCTCGCGGTCTATCTGCTGCGCAACTACATGGCCGGCCTGCCGCGCGAGATCCTGGAATCCGCCCGCGTCGATGGCGCCAGCGATTTCGATATCTTCGTGAAGATCATTCTGCCGCTCTCCTTCCCGGCGCTCGCCTCGTTCTCCATCTTCCAGTTCCTGTGGACCTGGAACGACCTGCTCGTCGCCATGGTCTTCCTCGGCACGGGCAATGACGAGCTGGTGCTGACCGGGCGCCTGGTGAACCTGCTTGGTTCGCGCGGCGGCAACTGGGAAATCCTCACGGCCTCCGCCTTCATCACCATCATCGTGCCCCTCATCGTGTTCTTCAGCCTGCAGCGCTATCTCGTGCGCGGCCTGCTGTCGGGTTCGGTCAAGGGCGGTTGATGAAAGCAATTCCAGCAAAAGTGTGAAGCGGTTTTGCGTCCGGAATTGCGTAAAACAAAGTAAACAGGACATGCAAGAATGACGACGACGTCGGATTCCACCCTTCTCATCCCGGACAAGGACTGGTGGCGCGGCGCGGTGATCTACCAGATCTATCCGCGCTCGTTCCAGGATACCAATGGCGACGGCATCGGCGATCTCAAGGGCATCACCGAGCGGCTTGCCCATGTCGCCTCGCTGGGCGCGGATGCGATCTGGATTTCGCCGTTCTTCACCTCGCCGATGAAGGATTTCGGCTACGACGTCTCGGACTACCAGGATGTCGACCCGATCTTCGGCGAACTGGCCGATTTCGATGCGCTGATCGCCGAGGCGCACCGCCTCAACATCCGCGTCATGATCGACCTCGTCCTGTCGCACACCTCCGACAAGCACCCGTGGTTCGTCGAAAGCCGCTCGCGCCGCACCAATCCCAAGGCGGACTGGTATGTCTGGTCGGACTCGAAGCCGGACGGCACGCCGCCGAACAACTGGCTGTCGATCTTCGGCGGTTCCGCCTGGCAGTGGGACCCGACGCGCCTGCAATATTACATGCACAACTTTTTGACGTCGCAGCCGGACCTCAATCTCCATAATCCGGAGGTTCAGGACGCGCTGCTCTCGGTCGCCCGCTTCTGGCTGGAGCGCGGTGTTGACGGCTTCCGCTTGGACACGATCAACTTCTACTTCCACGACAAGGAACTGCGCGACAACCCCTCGCTCGCCCCCGAGCGGCGCAACGCGCAGACGGCGCCAGCCGTGAACCCCTATAACTACCAGGAACATATCTACGACAAGAACCAGCCGGAGAACCTGGAATTCCTGAAGCGCTTCCGCGCGGTCATGGAAGAGTTTCCGGCAATCGCCGCCGTGGGCGAGGTGGGGGACAGCCAGCGCGGTCTGGAGATCGCCGGCGAATACACCTCCGGCGGCGACAAGATGCATATGTGCTACGCCTTCGAATTCCTGGCGCCCGATCCGCTGACGCCGGCCTTCGTCGCCGAGACGCAGCATGCGCTGGAAAAGGCCGCCCCCGAAGGCTGGGTTTGCTGGGCCTTCTCCAACCATGACGTGATGCGCCATGTCAGCCGCTGGGGCAATGCGGTCACCGACCACGAGGCCCACGCCAAGCTGCTGGCGAGCCTCCTGATGTCGCTGCGCGGTTCCGTCTGCATCTATCAGGGCGAGGAACTGGCGCTGCCGGAGGCCGAGCTCGCCTATGAGGACCTGCAGGATCCCTACGGCATCCAGTTCTGGCCGGATTTCAAGGGCCGCGACGGTTGCCGCACGCCGATGGTCTGGGAGAGCGACAAGCAGTCCGGCGGCTTCAGCCAGGGCAAGCCGTGGCTTCCCGTTCCCGACGTGCATCTGGAGCGCGCCGTCAGCGTACAGGAAGGGGACGACGCCTCGGTTCTCGCGCATTACCGCCGCTTCCTCGCTTTCCGCAAGGAGCATGTGGCGCTGGTCAAGGGCGAGATCGACTTCCATTCGGCTGAAGGCGCGATCCTCTCCTTCGTGCGTACGCACGGCAACGAGAAGGTTTTCTGCGCCTTCAACATGAGCCCGATCGCCCGTCTTGCCGATCTTCCGGCAGGCCAGCTGGAGGTGCTCGAAGGCCATGGCTTCGGCAGCATCATGCATGAGGAAACTATCGAACTTCCGGCCTGGAGCGGCTTCTTCGCCCGCTTTTCTTGATCGGTCAAAAACTATTGGGGAGGTAAGAGCATGACAGGGCTGGTTCTCAAGGATATCCGCAAATCCTATGGCGCGGTGGATGTGATTCACGGCATCGATCTCGATATCAAGCAGGGCGAGTTCATCGTCTTCGTCGGCCCGTCCGGCTGCGGGAAATCGACGCTGCTGCGCATGATCGCCGGCCTGGAGGAGATCACCGGCGGCGACATGACGATCGATGGCGAACGCGTCAACGACGTGCCGCCGTCGAAGCGCGGCATCGCCATGGTGTTCCAGTCCTACGCGCTTTACCCCCACATGACCGTCTACGACAACATGGCCTTCGGCATGCGGATCGCCGGCGAGAGCAAGGAGGAGATCGACCGCCGGGTGCGCTCGGCCGGCGAAATCCTCCAGCTTACGAAGTATCTCGACCGCCTGCCCAAGGCGCTCTCGGGCGGCCAGCGCCAGCGCGTCGCCATCGGCCGTGCCATCTGCCGCAATCCCAAGGTCTTCCTGTTCGACGAACCCTTGTCGAACCTTGACGCGGCGCTGCGCGTGGCGACCCGCATCGAGATCGCCAAGCTCAACGAGCAGATGGCCGATACGACCATGATCTACGTGACGCACGACCAGGTGGAGGCGATGACGCTCGCCGACCGCATCGTCGTGCTCTCGGCCGGCCATATCGAGCAGGTCGGCCCGCCGCTGGAGCTCTACGAGCGTCCCGCCAATCTCTTCGTCGCCCGCTTCATCGGCTCGCCGGCCATGAATATCATTCCGGCGAAGATCACGGCGGCGGGTGCTGCGACCTCCGTCGAGCTGACGGGCGGCCGCGTCTCCAGCGTCGATATCCCGACGGCAGCTTCCGAGGTCGGCAAGACGGCAAGCTTCGGCGTGCGGCCGGAGGATCTGCAAATCACGACGGGCGAGGATTTCCTCTTCGAGGGCACGGTATCGATCGTCGAGGCGCTCGGCGAGGTGACGCTGCTCTACATCGACGGTCTTGTGCAGGGTGAGCCGATCATCGCCAAGATCCCCGGCATCCTCGATATCAAGCGGGGCGAGAAGGTGCGCTTCACGGCCGACAAGACCAAGCTTCACCTGTTCAATGCGGCGGGGCAGAGCTATCGCGCCGTTTGATTTAGCGCCTGGGCGGCAGGATTTAGCCCTGCCGCTCAACCCGATGTTAAGCCTTGCTCCCTACGCTTTTCCTGAAAAGTGAGAATGCCGGGGGCAGGCAAAATGGGTATGGGTCAAGTACCGCGCAACAACT
>NZ_CAMLFY010000020.1 GCF_946479415.1 uncultured Shinella sp.
TACTTCGTCGCCGCGTCCGACGCCGACCACCTTGAGCGCAAGATGGAGTGCCGTCGTGCAGTTGGAAACCGCGGTCGCAAAGGGAGCATCGACATAGGCCGCGAACTCGCGTTCGAATGCCGCCACTTCCGGGCCTTGCGTTATCCAGCCCGACAGGATGACCCGGCGGACGGCGTCGGCCTCCTCCTCATCGAGCTCGGGTTTGGCGACGGGAATCTGAGGAAGGGAACCGCTCACGCTGCCTGCCCTCCCAGAGCTTTCTCCTGGCGCCACCAGGCGACGAGGTCACGAAGGCCCGCCTCCATATCCATCTCGGCCGAAAAGCCGATGAGCGCGCGCGCCTTATCGGTCGATGCGAGACGGCGGGCGACGGCGTTGACCTTGCGCGCCGGGCCGTATTCCGGCTTCAGCGTCGATCCCATGACCGCCAGCAGCATGTCTGCCAGTTCGTTCAGACTGGTTTCCGTGCCGCTTGCGACATTGAAGACCTCGTCGGTCACCGACGATTTCGCCGCCAGGATATTGGCGCGGGCGATATCGTGAACATGAACGAAATCCATCGTCTGAAGTCCGTCACCCAGAATAAGGGGCGGCAGGCCGGAGGCGATGCGCTCCATCCACCGGATGAGAACCTCGGTATAGACGCCGTGCACATCCATGCGCGGACCGTAGACGTTGAAATAGCGTAGCGCCACGTAGTTCAGGCCGTACATGTCCGCGAAGCTGCGCAGCAGCCCTTCATTGAAGGCCTTGGCTGCGCCGTAGATGGTGCGGTTGTTGTAGGGATGGTGGTCTTCGGTCGTCGGAAAGCTTTCCGCCTGCCCGAGTACGGACGCGGAAGACGCGGCCACCACCTTCGAAACGCCTGCCTTCACCGCCGCTTCGAGAACATCGAATGTGCCACCCGCGAGAACATCGAAGGCCAGCCGCGGCTCTTCGGCACATTGGGTGATGCGGATCGCCGCCTGATGGAAGACGACGTCGATGCCCTTGAACGTCTTCTCCAGCAAAGCCCGGTCCCGGATATCGCCTTCGATGATCGTGATCGGTGCGGCGCTGGCCGCCTGCATGAGGTTTTCACGCCGCCCGCGAACGAAATTGTCGAGAATAACGATCTCGCGCGGGCGCTCCGCGGCGAGCAGGTCGGCAATATGCGATCCGATGAGGCCAGCCCCGCCGGTGATGAGTATCCGCTTGTCCTTCATGTCACACCTCGACGTTTCTTGTTCGAACCGGGGGAGCCTCCCGCCAGCGCAGGAATTTTGCCGGTACGCCCGCGACGACCGAATAGGGCTCGACATCCGAGGCCACCACCGCGCCCGCGCCGACAATGGCGCCTCTGCCGACGATCACGCCCGGAAGGATGGTGGCGTTCGTGCCGATATCGGCCTCCGCCTCGATGCGTACCGGCCTGATCTCCAGATCCGTTCGGATGATCGGAACGTCGACCGGTATGCCGCTATGGGTCGAGCCGAGTATCTTCGCGCCCGGCCCCCAGCCGACGTCATCGCCGATAACCACGTCGCGCGCATCGATGAAGGCCTGCGGACCGATCCAGACATTGTTCCCGATCCGGCATGTTCCGTCGAACCGGCCCTGGATGTTCGCCTGCGCGCCGATGAAGACCCCCTCACCGATTTCAAAGGTCTCGGGATGTTTGAAGACCGCATTCGCCCCTACGTTCAACCCCGCGCCGCATTTGCGTGACAAGGCTTGCAGGATTGCCCGGCGCATCAGGGCATCGACGAAACCGTCGCCGTTCGAAAACCGCCCATAGAGCTCGACCAGGCCAGCGTGCCCGTATTTGCTTTTGAGTTCCTCGGACAGGTCGTGCTGATAGGCGGGATCGGCGGGCTTGCCGCGCAGCCCATGCACCGCCTTGACGATCCGCGTCGTGTTGCGGGTCTCAAGCGACATAGGCTTCCCTCTCCACGGCCCGGACGACCTGCTCCACCTGCTGGCCAGTCATTTCCGGATAGATCGGCAGGGAAAGTACCTCCCGCGACGCGGCCTCGGACACGGGAAAATCACCCGGCGAATAGCCCAGATCGGCATGGGCCGGCTGGAGATGTACGGGGATGGGATAATGCAGGCCGGTCTGGACGCCTTCGGCCAGCAAGGCCCGCTGCAAGCCTTCACGATCGCCGGTGCGGACCGCATAGATGTGATAGACGTGGCGGCGCTGCGGGTCGGCATAGGGCAGACGGATATGGCGCATGCCACCGAGCAGCGCGGTATAATGCGCCGCATGAGCGCGCCGTGCTTCGGTCCATGCCTCCAGATGGCGCAGCTTGACGCGCAGGATCGCGCCCTGAATGCCGTCCATGCGATAATTGTAGCCCTTCAGGACATGGTGATAGCGCTTTTCCTGTCCCCAGTCGCGCAGCATGCGCAAGGTCTTCGCGTGGCCGTCGTCGTTGGTGACGGCGATGCCGCCCTCGCCGCAGGCGCCGAGATTCTTGCCCGGATAGAAACTGAAGCACCCTGCCACGCCGAAGCTACCGGCCCTGCGGCCCCTGAATTCGGCGCCATGCGCCTGGCAGGCATCTTCCACGATCGGCAGGCCATGCCGCGCGGCGATTGCCTGGATCGCTTCCATATTCGCCATCTGACCGTAGATATGCACGGGCACGATCGCCTTGGTGCGCGGCGTGATGGCGGCCTCCAGTTTCTCCGGGTCCATCGTGAGGGTCGACTGCTCGACATCCACGAAGACAGGCCGTGCGCCGGTGTAGCAGATCGCCGATGCGGTCGCGACGAAGGTGAAGGGCACGGTGATGATCTCGTCCCCCGGCCCGCAACCGAGCGCGAGCAACGAGAGATGGAGAGCACTCGTTCCCGAATTGACGGCGATCGCATGCCTGACGCCGCAATAATCCGCAAATTCGCGTTCGAACTGCTCCACCTCGTCGCCGAGCACATATTGCGCCGATGCCAGCACCCGGAGCACCGCTGCATCGATTTCAGGTTTAAGAGATGCGTATTGGGCTTTCAGATCGAGGAGCGGAATCATGCGATCAACCTCGCCTTCTCCAGTTCGATGACGCGACCGCGCTGGGCGAGCGACTGCGTGGCGGCCTCGAGGATCCGGACGACGCGCAGGCCGGCATTGCCGTCGGCCGTCGGCCGGGCACGCGTTTCGACGCAGCGAACAAACTCGCGCAACTCCCGGCCAAGCGCTTCGGATATGTCCAGCTGCGGGGCATACATATCGCCGGTGCGATAACCCACCAGCATCTGGTAGACCTTTTCGCCGTTCTTCTGCGGGTTGCCGTTCAGCGTGATCCCCTTGTCGTAGACCTTCACCTTTTCGCTGGGCTCAAGATCGTCATAGACGATCATCTTGTTGCTGCCGCCGATCAGGGTCCGGCGCACCTTCACGGGTGCCAGCCAGTTGACATGGACATGGGCGATGAGTTTGCTCTCGTAGAACAGGGTCAGATAGGCGATGTTTTCGGGCTCGCCCGGCACATGGCTCATGCCGGTCGCGGAGACGGCCACGGGCTTTTCATCGAGCACATAGTCCATGATCGAGAGGTCATGGACGGCAAGATCCCAGACGACGCTGACATCGTGCTGGAAGAGACCGAGATTCACGCGCACGGAATCGTAATAGTAGATCTCGCCGAGGTCCCTTTCCGCGATCTCCCGCATCTTTCGAACCGCCCCCGTATGGACGAAGGTGTGATCGACGGCGAGCACCAGATCGCGCCGGGCGGCCTCCTCCACCATGCGCCGGGCCTCCTCGGCGGTTGATGCCATCGGTTTTTCGACGAAGACATGCTTGCCCGCCATCAGGGCCATCATGGCAAGCCGGAAATGCGTGGAGACCGGGGTCGCAATCGCAATCGCGTCGATCCGCGGATCATGAAGCATTTCGTCGAAATCGGCAGTGATATCGACCGTCGGATAGCGCGCCTTCACCGGTGCAAGCCGGTCTGTCATGAGATCGCAGACCGAAACAAGGCGTGCATCCGGAATATCCGCCAGGTTCCGCACCAGGTTCGGTCCCCAATAGCCGTAGCCGACAACCCCTACCCCTATCACGATACGGCCTCCATGATTGCGGCCTTGGAATGGTCATCCCCGACCCGGCCGATGATCCGCGCCGGCACGCCGGCAACAATGGTGAAATCGGGGACGTCCTTGACCACGACGGCGCCCGCACCGATCTGCGCGCCCTCCCCGATCGTGACGCCCGGAAGGATGGTGGCATTGCTGCCGATGGACGCCCGGCGCTTCACGCGGGTCGTCAGCAACGTCCAGTCGCTGTCGCATTGGAGGCTGCCGTCGGCATTGACGGCGCGGGGATACATGTCGTTGGTGAACATGACCCCATGTCCGACGAAGACGCCGTCCTCTATCGTCACGCCCTCGCAAATGAAGCTGTGGCTGGAAATCTTGCAATGCCGGCCGATATGCGCGTTCTTCTGGATTTCCACGAATGTCCCGATCCGGGAGCCGGCTCCGATCGTGCATCCGTAGAGATTGACCAGATCGGGATGGTGGATCACCACCCCCTCTTCCCTGATAACGTCAAGCGCAATCATTCGAATACTCCGTGGCATATTCCTGTTTAAAAACAGGCGTCAGGGCGTGCTCCAGACTGCTTAGAGGACATTTCCTTTTGCCGTTCGAGTAAAGGGAACAATAGGATTTACGAGCTACACCTTAGGGTGTACGCCGGGGTCACCGATTGAGCCTTCGTGATGTCCGCCGCGTAGGGGCGATGTTCACCGTTTTCCCCGCCCCGCCGAAAGGTGCGATTGCACGGCGCTGTCCTTCCACGCAGTTTGAACGCAGCAACCACAAGCCGCCTCAAACCGGGAAAGCGACAATTGCGCATCCTCGTCTATCCCCACGATCTCGCCGTCGGCGGAAGCCAGATCAATGCGATCGATTTGGCCGCAGGCGCGCAGGCCGCAGGCCACGAGGTGGTCGTTTACGGCGTTCCGGGGCCTCTCACCGGCTATATCGCCGAGCGCGGCCTGCGTTTCCTGCCCGCAAGCGCGACGAAATATCGGCCCGCACCTTCACGCATCATCGAACTCGCGCGGATCGCCCGACAGGAGCGGATCGACCTGATCCACGCCTATGAATGGCCCCCGTGTCTGGACGCCTATTACGGCGCGTCCTTGCTTTTCGGCGTTCCCGTTCTCTGCACCGTGCTCAGCATGTCCGTGAGCGAGCAGGTGCCATCCTCGGTGCCGCTCATCATGGGCACCGAGGATCTCGGCCGGCAGGCCCGCGCACGGCAGACCGGCCCCGTCTGGGTCATCGAACCGCCGATCGACGTCGAGCGCGACAGCCCCCTGGTGGACGGGCGGCCGTTTCGAGCCGCGCATGGCATTGCAGACAAGGAATTTCTCATCGTCAGCGTGTCCCGCCATGCCCTGGACCTGAAGCTGGATTCGCTGGTTCGGGCCATCGATGCCGTGGACATCCTGGGGCAGCAACACCCGGTCGTGCTGGCACTGGTCGGCGACGGCCCGGCCCGCGCGGCGCTGGAGAAACGGGCAGACGCAGTCAATCGGCGTCTCGGGCGGCGCGCGGTCGTCCTTTGCGGCCAGCAACTCGATCCCAGAAGCGCCTATGCCGCAGCTGATCTGGTTGTGGCGATGGGCAGTTCCGCTTTGCGGACTCTTGCCATCGGCCGGCCGTTGATCGTGCAGGGAGAGCGGGCATTCTCCGAGATCTTCGAACCTGCGACGCTGGACATCTTCCTGAACCAGGGTTTCTACGGGCTGGCGGACGACGAGCCCGGCGCTGGCCGCCTTGCGGCCCAGATCGAACGTTTGCTGTCGGACGACGATCTTCGATCGCGCCTTGCCGACTATGGCCGCCGCATCGTGGTCGAGCGCTTCAGCCTGGAACGGGCGCTGGCGCTCCAGCTCGATATCTATCGGGAGGTTCTCGCCACCCGCACCAGGAACCGTGTCACGGAGGCCGTACTGTCCGGCTTGCAGGCCCTGGCGGTCGAGCTGGACAACCACAATCCCCTGGCAAAACGCCGCAAGAAACGCCAGGCTCTCGGCCTACTCTCGGCCGCCGGCTCGGGCCGCTGGCCCCCCAAGCTTGAGACCGGTGCGTGAAGGTGGAGCGCCGACACTGCGGGACGGACGCCCCTCCGTCGCCTTCTCCTCTTTGTCTTCCCTGCCCTTGGCATCCAGCAGCCAAACACCCGAGCCGAGGGAGAACATGAATATCACATAGGTGGCGTTCCAGAAGTGAACGGTCCAGCCGACGAGGAAGAAGCCCGTCAGGGATGCGAGGAAACCCATTCGATAAGCGGCCAGTTTCGCATCGTCGATCTTCCTGATCGCGACCGCTGTAAAGATAGCCAGGAACGTGACGGTCATCGCCGCGGCCGCCGGAATACCGTAGATGATAGCTTGATACAGCCAGAACATGTCGATGCTGGGAGGCATCCAGTCCGGCCTGTCCCAGCCCATCATCGTCGTTCCGAAAAGGGGATGGTTCATCACCGAGCCGGTTCCGAAATTCCAGATCAGCACACGATAATAGGCGTTCTCGGGACTGAACGAAAAATGGGTGATGAAGAACTCGAAGACGCTCTGGTTGGACATCGTCGCGACGAAGACATAGCCAGCACCGAGACCTGCCCAAAGCAGCTTCCACCGCGCCTTGATGCGCACGAGCACCTTGTCCCAGGCAATCAGGACGATCTGCGCGAAAAGCCCGCTCAGCGGCCCTGACGACATCGACAGGAAGGTTGTCGTCGCGACCACCGCGGCCTTCGCATAGCGTTCCGACGCCGTCTTCGCGTAACCGAGAACGCAAAAGACCGGCCCCAGCATGGCGCCGCAAATCACGCCGAAAAGGATCGGATGTTCCACGATGCTTTGCACGCGCCGCAAGCCCCACCGCGTGTCATGCAGGTTTGGGTGCGTCGTAAACACATGGCGCATCAGATTGAGCAGGATGTTCTCGCCGGTCAGCGCTTCGAGGAACGCGAAGGGCATCAGAAACAGAATGACGCGAAAGAAGAGGCGCACCACGCGATAGTAGTCCTCGGCGGATCGGATATAGCACCGCGCCAGAAGATAAGGCCCCATCGTCTCGATGAACTGGATGCCGCCCGACTGCAGCCCCTGGCTGATGCCATGCACGGCGCACAGGCTCACGAAGCACCAGAAGCAGTAGAAGAGAAGCGTGAAGTCGACAAACCGCAGCCGGCCTGCCCCGCCTGAGGCCCATTTATAGAGGCACGGCAGGACGGTCGCGATCAGCACCAGACGAAAGGGGCTGAGCGCCAGACTGCCGAGACTGAAGATGAAGGGCAGGAAAAGCGATAAAATGAACAGCGTGACCGGTAGAGATTGTGTCCCCTGGGCTGCCTGGTCGCCGGCAGGTGCGCGCGACGCGCGGCTTCGCGAGCCCGCCCTTCGGCTGACCGGCCGGCTTCGGCCACCCGCAGCATTCGCCTTCCCCAATGCCTGAAGCCCGTCGTCGCTGGAAAGGATCGCTCGCATGGCCGACGGCTGCCTCGTGGAACAGGAATAACGCGACGTTCAAAGCAACCTATCTCCGCCTATGGCGATTTATAACCTACCAATCGGATCAGTCGGCGTCTGCCGGATACACCTAACGAATTAGCTGCCGGTCATTTTCGGCTAGTGTTGTTCTTCAATACCGGGTGGCTGTCATACAAGGCAAAATCGCCCCACCGCCCGCCGCCGATCTGGTTGCCGGTGATCCGGATCGAGGCGTCATCGACACCGCCGCCGCCCTTGCGGCCATCGAGATAGATCGTGTAGCCGCCGCCGAAAAGAACGTTGTTCTCTATGCTGATATGCGACAGCCTGCTGAACTCGTTGTTCATCATGACTGCCGATGTCTGATCGTGTTCGTTTACGATGTGATTGCCGACGATCTGGATATCGTGCCCGCCATTGATCTCGATGCCGTCATAGTGGCCATCCGCGCCGGCACGGAGATCGTGGACGTAATTGCCGCGAACCACCGATGGCGCAACGACATTGATGCCGTTCTCCACGCCATGGATATCGTTGCGCAGGAAAGTTCCGAAGCCATAGACCGCATTGACCGTTCGTCCGCCGCCGTCGATTTCGCTGTCCTCCAGCGTGAAACCCTTAGCACCTTCCATCACGCGCAGTGCATGCCAGGGCACTTCCGAGACCAATCTGACGTTCCTCATCGTCACATTGCTGGCTTCGATGACGATATTGCCGCGGATTTCCATGTCGCGGACTGTGGCATTGTCGTCTGTCGCATAATAGGTGCCGCGGAATATGATGAGCTTCGACGGATCGGACAATCCGCTTCTCTCCAGCGGCATGTTGCTGCCCTGTACCGGTGCGATCACCGTTGCTGCCGTGGAAAGCAGGATTGCGCCGAAAACCGCCACTATCCGGAGAGTGCGCATTTCATCGTTCGGAATGAGGTTGGAGCGACGAGACGCTGGCGGCGTTCAAAAGCGCACGCCCCACCCGCCGGGCGAGCGAACGCGCGACCGATGCGACATTGGCTGGGCGGTCCTTCAGGCCCGCGAGCAGGAAGCGCATGGCCGAGCGCTTCTTGCCGGAATGATAAAGGCCGATCGCAATGCCGATGCGCAATCGCGACCGATCGAGCCGCCGCTCGGCGAGAACCCGGCTGTTCTTGCGCAGGATCCGGAATTCACCCTTCAACTGCCGCCGCCGATTGGTCGATATGCTGTCGGCCGAAATGAACCCCAGCACGACCGGTTCGATATCCTCGAAGACCGTCGTGTGCTGGACCAGGCGCACGGCGAATTCCCAGTCTTCGTTCGCCCGCAGACTTTCGTCGAACCAGTCGAGATTTGGCATGCAATCACGCCGGAACAGGCAATTCTGCACGCTTATCCTGTTTTCGGCCAGAAAGTGTCCAAGCTGGTCCTCGTCGAGACGCAGTCTGCTTTCGGGAGCCGGCGCATGCGCGACCTTGCCGGCCCCGTATCGGAAATCCGGATCGCGGCCATAGACGATCTTGCCACCGATGACGACGCGCACAGTGTCGGGAAGCGTGTCGAAGAACGCGACCTGTCTCTCGATCTTTCCGGGCAACCACAGATCGTCGCTGTCCTGGAAGGCGATAAGCCGGCCACGCGCGACGGCGAGCCCGGTGTTTCGCGCAGCACCCGCCCCACCGTTCTTCCCGCGCCTGATATAACGTATCCGCGCATCGGGAATGCCGGAGACCACCGCCTCCACATCCTCGCTGGAGGCATCATCGACAACGATGAGTTCCAGATCGCCGTAGGACTGGGCGAGCACGCTCGTCATGGCCGCGGCCAGCGTCCCGGTTCTGTTATAGGTCGGTAGGATGACCGAAATGTCGGGTTTCATCGAGGCCTCCGCGAGGCATGCCGCCTGTCGTGGATCATCTACGCAGATCGCCTCGACGCTGGAAAGACCGGCAAAACGGGGTATGCCGCCATCCTTTGGTGTAGGGTCGAATGCCTCACGGCAGACGACGCATCACGTATCCTCCGCATGCCCCTCGCTGATCCCCTCCCAAAGGCGACATTGCCGCAAAACAGGCATGCCGGATAATTCCCGTTGCGGAAACGGACCGCGCCGGTTTGTGGAGCCTGGGGATTTGGCCAAAGTCTTGTTGATCGCGCCGACCTGCAACGGAGACGACGTCGGGGAGGCATGGGTGGCGTTCCAATGGGCACGCCGGCTGGCGGAACGGCATGACGTCACCTTGCTGACCTATCACAAGCGCGGCGCACGCCCCGCCGCCGAGCAGCTTCCGGCCGTGCGGGTGATCGAGTGGCAGGAGCCGCCCTTGCTTGGCAAGGCCGAGCGTCTGAACAGCCTCATGAAGCCCGCATATCTGCCATTCTATATGCGCGCGCGCCGATGGATCGCGCAGGCGCTGGCAAGTGGAGAACGGTTCGACCTGGTACACCAGCCCGTGCCCGTCGCGATGCGCTACCCCTCCCCGGCCGCCGGGTTCGCCCTGCCTTTGCTGATCGGCCCGGTGGGCGGCAGCCTGCCGTCCCCGCAAGGTTTTACGGCGGACGATACGTCGAGCCCATGGTTTACCAAGCTGCGGGCGCTGGATCGCCACCGCCTGAACTGGGATCCATGGCTGCGTGCATCTTTCAAGAACGCGGACTGCGTGCTCGGTATCGCCGATTATGTGAAGGATATTCTTGCCGGCGTTCCCTTGAAGAGCTTCCAGGTCATGAGCGAGACCGGCCTCGACGGCCTGCCCGAGCGTATCGACAGATCCGGCCGGCAGGGACCGGTCAGGCTGCTCTTCGTCGGACGCCTCGTGCGGACCAAGGGCGTGCGCGACCTGATCCGTGCGCTGTCGCTCGTCCAGAACCTGCCAATCGAACTCGATATTGTCGGAGAAGGCCCGGAACGGGCGCCATGCGAAGCGCTGATCACCTCTCTGGGCCTGGCGGGGCGCGTTCACCTGCATGGATGGCAATCGAAGGAGAAGGTGGCGACGTTCTACCGGGCGGCCGATATCTTCACTTTCCCGAGCTATCAGGAGCCGGGCGGCAATGTGGCACTGGAGGCGATGGGATATTCGCTTCCCCTGATCGTTGTCGACCGCGGCGGACCGGGCAGCGCGACATCCGATCAGTGTGCGATGAAGCTTTCCGTGTCGACACCCGAAAAGCTGGCAAGCGATCTCGCGGCAGCCATTGCGACACTGGCAACGGATGCGAACCTGCGCAACCGCATGGGACAGGCTGCCTACGACCATGTAGGCAAGACGGCCCTCTGGTCTTCGAAGCTTGACAGGGTGGATGCGATCTACGCAGACCTGACCGGTCAGCGCTGAAGGGCTGCCCGGTATTCGAGATAGGGTCGAAGTGCGGCGGACAGCGCAGCGCGATGGCCCGGACCCAATCCGCACCGCATCACTTCTCCCGTGATGATGCCCAGGCGAAACAGGAAGGTCGCCGCGGCACCATGATGCCGCCCATAATAATGGATGCGATTGGACGTCATCAGCGCGGAAAGACCGGTATTGCCATGATACTCGCCGCCGATATGCACGGCGCGTGCGGCGGGTTCGTAGGCAATCTTCAAGCCGCAGCGACGAACCCTTTCCATGTAGTCGACCTCTTCGCTGTAGAGGAAGAAGGTCTCGTCCCATCTGCCGACGACCTTTCGCGTGTCGGCCGCTATCGCCAAAGCCGCACCGCTCGCCCAGTCGATCGGCCCACCCAAGCGATAAAGCCCCTCATCCTTCACGATCTCGCCGAGACCCAGCCGACCCGCGAGGCTGGTTCCGAGCAGAGAATCCGACCATGAAGTGACGAGCGACGGCTCCCTGCGCAGCGAATGCGCGGTGCTTCCGTCCTCATGCAGCAGCTGCGGCACCACCAGCCCGACAGCGGGATCCCGCAAGCGTTCGACGAGCGTAAGGGCACAGTCCGGCTCGAGGCGGATATCCGGATTGAGGATGAGAAGATGTCTATCCCCGTCGATCGAGGCGTCGGCTGCGTTGATCGCTGCCGCATAGCCCGCGTTGCGGCCGGTCTGAATGACGCGCACGCCCACGGGATGCGATGCGGCGATCTCGACCGAGGCATCCCTGGAATTGTTGTCGACGACGACGATTTCCGTATCCGCAAGCCCGGCGAGCCCCAAAGGCAGGGAATCGAGCAGCCCGCCGATCACCTCGGCGCTGTTGTACGTGACCACCACGATTGCAAGACGCGTCCTGCCGTGCAGCTTCGCCAGCGTATTGTCATTCATGGCTTTCGACGACCTGTCCATTGCGTTGCGCCCGCTTGTTTCACCACGCCCAGAATTGTCTGAATAACACCGCGCCGAAAGACTGCCGAGAGACGTAAGACGCAAGCGAACACGTCGGACATCTAATCGAATTGCATTACGCCGCCCCCTCCCCGGCCTAAGCCCTTCGGACAATCCGCCATCCGTTTCCTGCCTTCCAACGATCTCTCGTCAACCTTTGAGAGCGGTAGATTAAACGCCTGGAGTTCGTAGCCTAGGTGACAAGCGGACAGGGATCGGCATCGCTTTTCAGCTGTGTCGATTTCTTCCGTCAATCTGGAAACCCCGGCAATCCGGTGCCCTCACCGTTGGTGAAAGTCTCCATGTCGATCGAAATCGCCAAGTCCCAACTGCAGATCCGTGCCGCCTTCGAAGCCATCACCGCGTCCCGGTCGGACGATGGGCAGGACCTTCCTTCCCAAGACCGGCTGGGCGCGCTCGCTGCCGTTTCTCCGCCATCGCGCGCCTTGGTCGATAGGCTGCTTGTGGTTGCCGAACACGGCCTGCCAAGAATGTATGACGGCGCGCTCTTCGCACATACCTTGCGGGCGATCGAGACCAAGGACGGCTGGACGGAACGGCTCGAGGGCGTCAGCCTTCGCTATACCGCCATGACCGCGCTCGGTCTCGCGCATACTGAGACGGCGACGCAGAGGCAGGCTCTGGAGGGCGGCACGATTGCCGAACTCCTGAAGCGGGCTGCCACGAGCGCCGAGCAATCCTCCGACATCGGCGCGATCGCCTTGACGGCCTGGGCGATCGCCGAGGTGACGGGCGTCTATTCCGCCCCGCTCTACACGGCGCTTTCCGGGCACCTGGCATCGGGCCTGCCGATCTCCACGGTGGAGTGCGCCTGGTGCCTCAGCGCCGCGCTTGCGGCACGCGGACTTGCCGATACCTCCACCCTGATTGCCGCCGCGCGGGCCGGCCTCTTCTCCGCACGCGCGGGATCGCCGCTGTTCGGCCATATGATCCCCGCTTCCGCGAGTGGCCGGCTGCGCTCGCATATCGGCTGCTTCGCCGATCAGGTCTACCCGATCCAGGCCCTTTCCCGCCTGCATGCCAGCGTCGGGGATGTCGAGGCACTGACGGCCGCCGAGGTTTGTGCCGAGCGCATCTGCGCGCTGAAAGGCAAAAACGGTCAATGGTGGTGGCACTACGACATACGTCAAGGAACGGTCGCCGAGGGCTATCCGGTCTACAGCGTCCACCAGCATGCCATGGCGCCCATGGCGCTCTTGGAGCTGCGGGAAGCCGGGGGACGGGATTTCATGAGCTGCATAATCGAGGGGCTTTGCTGGCTGGAGGACCGTCCCGAAATGCCGGACGCGCTGATCGTCCCCGATAAAGGCGTGGTCTGGCGGAAGATCGCCCGGCGCGAGCCAAACAAGTTCGTGCGCAAGGCAGCGGCGGCGGGAACGGCGATGTGGGCGGGGTTCCGCCTGCCGGCCGCCGACGCTTTGTTTCCGCCCCTGCGCATCGACCGCGAATGCAGGCCCTATGAATTCGGCCTGATGCTCTACGCGTGGCTCAGCGGCGGAACTGTCGCGGGGCTCGGAAAGAAAAAGGAAGCGAATTCCACGCGCTCTTGACGGATGGGGGAAGTTCTAATGACAGGCGAGCGTCGGCTGCTGTTCGGGATGTATATGGATCCCTTACGCATGGAAGAAGCCATCGATCGGTGCAGGACAGCCATCGGAACACGCCAGCGAATGCTCGTCGGCGTGCTCAATGCGGCGAAGATCGTCAATCTCCGGCGCAATGCCATGCTGAGGAATTCCCTCATCGAATGCGACATGATCATCGCCGACGGCCAGGCCGTGGTCTGGGCAAGCAAACTGCTCGGGCGGCCGCTTCCCGAGCGCATCGCCGGCATCGACCTCTTCGTAAAGCTGCTGGCGCTTGCCGATGCTGAACGCCGCTCTGTGGCCCTCCTCGGCGCTCAGCCTGATGTCTTGGCGGCGATGGAGACGGCGATCCGTACCCGCTATCCCAATCTCACGATTTCCTACAGCCATCACGGCTATTTCAAGCCGGAAGAGGCGGAAGGCATCGCATCCGATATCCGCGAATGCGGCGCGGACATGCTGTTTCTCGGCATGGTCTCCCCGAAGAAGGAGGTCTTCCTGGCAACATATGGCCCCTCGCTCGGCGTTCCCGTTCTGCACGGCGTCGGAGGCTCCTTCGACGTCCTTGCGGGGTTGACCCGACGCGCGCCGCCGGTCTGGCAGAAACTCGGCATGGAATGGGCCTACCGGGTCCTGCAGGAGCCGCGCCGTCTTTGGTGGCGCTACCTGTCCACCAACAGCAGCTTCCTTCGCCTGCTCGCGCGGGAAATGGTCAATCCGACGCGCCCGTTCGAACACGAAGACGGGCAGGTCATTGTGAAGTTCGATCGGCGGGAAACGATGCCCGGGGAGCGCCATGCATGACTGAAATATTCAAAGGCAAGCTGGCAATTCTCGGCTTGGGATATATCGGCCTTCCAACGGCCGTTGCGATCGCCACCAGAGGCATCGACGTCATCGGCGTGGACATCAACCCGAATATCGTCGCCGCGATCTGCCGTGGCGAAGTGCCGTTTGTAGAGCCCGATCTGGCGGTCGGCGTGAGCGGTGCGGTGGCGATGGGGCGTCTGGTCGCCAAAAGCGAAGTGCCGGAAGCCGACGCCTTTATCATCGCAGTGCCAACACCCTTCAACGAGGACCGGACGGCGGACCTGTCCTATGTCAAGGCCGCCGCGGAGCAGATCGCGCCCCGCCTGAAACCGGGCAATATCGTCGTGCTTGAATCGACCTCCCCGCCCGGAACGACCGAGATGGTCAGTTCCTGGATCGCGGCCGTCCGGCCCGATCTCAAGATGCCGCGAGACGGGGAAAACGGTGCCGACATCTATGTGGCGCATTGCCCCGAGCGCGTCCTGCCCGGCCGGATCATGATCGAGATCATAACCAACGACCGCGTGGTCGGCGGTTTGACACCGCATTGTGCGGAGAAGGCCGCGTCGATCTACCGTCTCTTCGCCCAGGGCGAGATCTTGCTGACGGATGCGGCAAGTGCCGAATTGGCCAAGCTGGTCGAGAACGCCTATCGCGACGTCAACATCGCCTTCGCCAACGAACTTTCGCTGATCAGCGAGGCGCTGCACATCGACGTGTGGGAAGTCCTGCGGCTGGCCAACCGGCATCCACGGGTCAACATCCTGAGCCCGGGGCCGGGCGTCGGGGGGCATTGCATTCCCGTAGATCCGTGGTTCATCGTGTCCGCCGCACCCGGCCTTGCCAAATTGATCAGGACGGCGCGCGAGGTCAACGACCGGCGGCCGCACCATGTCGCCGAACAGGTCGTCATGAAGGCAAAGCGCTTCCGCGCGCCGACGATCGCCTGCCTCGGTCTGACGTTCAAGGCGAACGTGGACGACGTGCGCGAAAGCCCGGCGATCGACGTCGTCGGCCTCATCGCCAAGGCATTGCCCGATGTGGAAGTCCTGGCGGTCGATCCCTATGTGGAGACGATGCCGAAGCAGCTTGCCGGATACACCAACATCCGGCTCGAGCCGGCCTACGAGGCCGTCGAGCGCGCCGACATCGTCGTGCTGCTCGTCGAACACGATCCCTTCCGCGCAATCCGCCACACGAGACTGGGCGGCAAGGTCGTTTACGACACGCGCGGTGTCTGGCGATAACTCTCCCGCGCGAAGGCATGTGGCGCGCCGCGTAAAACCTCGGCGTGCCTGTCAACGTGCGAATTCAGTCTTCGACACTTTCCGTTTGGACAATCGGAAAATCAGCCCACAACGTACTTCGCCCGCGGACGCTATGGACCGCGGGCGAAGACGCTGGATCTTGAGCTGTTATCTTGAACTGCCCTGCCCTTACCCGGCCCGTGCCTCTTCGAGGGCGCTTCCGTTGCGGACAAGCGCACCCGGATGGCCGCTCGGTGGGACGGGCATGCGGTCCAGCATGATCGGCAGCGGGGCTGCCGGCGCCAGGCCGGTGAACTCGGCCGGACGTTCGCCAAGGCCGAAGAAATGCTCGATCGCCTGTGTCGACCGCTGAGCGGCCAGCCCGTCGCCATAGGGGTTCACGGCGCGGGCCATCCGGCGATAGGCGTCGCCATCGCGCAACAGCTCCGTGACGGCATCCACGACAGCGTCCTCGTCGGTGCCGATCAATCGCGCCGTGCCGGCGGTCACCGCTTCGGGGCGCTCGGTGGTCTCGCGCAGGACCAGCACAGGCTTGCCGAATGTCGGCGCCTCCTCCTGCACGCCACCGCTATCGGTGAGGACGAGCATGCAATCGCGCATCGCGCTCACGAAATCCCGATAATCGAGAGGTCTCGTAATCTTGACGTTTTCAAGCCCGGCGAGCGGTGGCAACAGCACATCCCTCACGGCCGGGTTGAGATGGGCGGGCAGAAGGAAATTCATAGTGGGAAAGGCCCGCGCCAGCCGGGCGATGGCCCGTGCCGTTCGCGCCATCGGCTCGCCCCACGATTCCCGGCGGTGGGCGGTGATCAGCACGGTCGGCTTGTCGAAAACACCGTCCAACTCCGGATTGTCCGACACGCTGTTTCGGCCAGACACGTGCAGAAGAGCATCGATGACCGTATTGCCGGTGACGATGATATCGCTTTCGGCAATGCCGTCCTTCAGCAGATTGGCCTTTGCGGTCGATGTCGGCGCCAGATGCAGCATCGCGAGCTGCCCCGTCAGGCGTCGATTGAGCTCCTCCGGAAATGGATTGTCGCGATTACCGGTTCGCAGGCCGGCCTCCAGATGGATAAGAGGCACCTTGCGGTAGAAGGCCGCCAGGCCTGCGGCAAAGCAGGTCGTGGTGTCGCCCTGGACCACGAGAGCATCGGGATTTTCACGCTCGATCACCGCCGAGACGCCCGACAGGACGCGGGATGTGATGGTCTCGAGCGTCTGTGCCTGCGTGATGATGTTGAGGTCGAAGTCCGGCTCGATCCCGAACAGCTGGTTGACCTGGTCGAGCATTTCCCTGTGCTGCCCGGTCACCGCCACCACGGGCCGGCAATACCGCGACTGTCTCAACGCATCGATCAGCGGGGCCATTTTCACCGCTTCGGGGCGAGTACCATACACAACCAGTATTTTGAGCATGCCATTTCCCCATTGACGATGTTGATCACAGTGCACGCTGAAAAGGCCGGCGTCGCCGTCAGTAGACCGCTCCGTGGCGGCATTTGTTGAGCACGACGCCGAGGACATTGGTTCTTTCGGCCAGCATCCGTTCGCAGGCATCGATTTCGGCAAATGTGCTCTGCTCGGCGGCTGCGACCAGGATGGCGCAGTCGACATTGGGCAGGAAGGCCAGCACGTCGTCATGGGTGAGCATCGATGTCATGTCGTACAACACCACATCGGCAGACAGCTCCTGGACCATCGACTTGAGAGCCTTTGCGGCCGCCTCTCCTTGCAAAATTTCCGATGCGAGCCGCGCCGGCCAAAGGTTCGCGCCGATGGCAAGGCCTTTGCCGCAGAGGCGCAACGCATCGGTAACGTCGCATTCTCCCCTCAAAAAGAATTCCATCGATGGCGACGCGTCCATTTCGAGCAAGCTCGCCAGGCCGGGATTTCTGAGATCCATGTCCAGAAGAACCGTTCGCGTATCTTCCAGCTCCGCAAGGCTGAGCGCCAGGTTCACAGCCACGAGGGATTTGCCGCAGCGCGGCATCGGAGAGGTAATCGCCACCGATCGCCACCCGTTCTGCTTCAATGTCTGCATGACTTTCGTGCGCAGCAGATCGAATGCCGCGCAAGCGGGATCGGATTTGTCTCCCGCGACGATTCCCCGACTGGTCCTCGTCTGTTGCGAAAGCCGGAATTCCTTGAGGGACAGCCAGGCATTGTCTTTCGCGAGACTGGAACGGGTGTCAGGCGCCTGCGCCAGAATCCGATCGGCGTTGTGGATTTTAAACCCCTCGTGCTGGAAGGCGGATCGTATGTCTATGCTCATGGTTTAAGCCCCCCGTATTGAGAGATACGTCCTGCGCCAGCTCTCCCACCACGTGCCATTGCTTCGCAGAGAGGGTGCAATCGACGGTTTCCATCGCTTTCGCCGCGCAGACATGCCGATTACCGGAATGGTGACCAACGGCTGAACCTCAAGCAGATTGGCGATGTCCTGCGGCCGGCGCACGGTTCTGTTGAGCATTTCCAGGAGAACGACGAGCGCGAACCCGAACCCCATGCCGGCCGCGGCGCCGCCGGCGACGATCAGGCGGCGTTTGGGACCGGCGGCCTTGGTCGGCGTGATCGCGGCTTCGAGCAGGGAGAAGCGCTCTCCATCCGAACGGATTTCCAGTTGCTCGCCCGTCGATGCCTCGGCCTTCTGCGCGATTGCGGCATTGTACTGCTTCTGAACGTTGTCGCGATTTCGCTGAAGCGCCGTCAGCCCCGCCTCGCTGACCGGCACCCGCGCGACCGACTGGCGAAGCGCGGCAATGCGTTTGTCGATCGCCGTTTTTTCTCCGGCAATCACCTCCAGCCGCTGGTCTATTTCCGACAGTTGCAGGTCCAGCCCGAAAGGTGCGCTTCTTACGGTTTGAGCCTTCCCATCGGTCACGACCGGCTTGCGCACGGCGCGAATACGCTTTTCGAGTTCGGCGATGCGGGTGCGTATGGCGACAATGTTGGGGCTTTCGTCGCTGAACACGGTCAGCTGCTCGGAAAGCGCCTTGTTCATGTCGACAAGCAGTAGCTGATCCGGGGTCAGCCGCTGCTCGATACCCGGCAGTTGGTCGGTATTGGTATAGGCGGCGACAAGGGCGCCCCGCTTGCTTCTGAGCTCGGATGCCTCCCGTTCCAGCGACGCCAGTCGGTCCTGCTGGCTAAGCAGCTCGCTTCGGTAGAAATCGATGCTCTCGGGAAGAGATTCCCTGTTGTCCTTTTTGAACTGAAGGATCTCGGTTTCGAGGTGCTTGAGCGTATCGTTGAGCGCAATGGCTTTCTGGTCGAAGAATTCGAGCGTGTTGCTCGCGCGGCTGGTTCTTTCCCGCTGGTTCTTCGACAACACCAGCCCGACGAGTTCGTTGGTGACTTTCGACGCGAGAACAGGGGTTTCGGCATCGAACGAGACGGCATAAATCGCCACGCGCTGGGCGGGATCCTGGGCATCCAGCTGCACTTGCCTGAAATCGATACGCGACCGCATATCCGCCACGATGTCCTCGTCCGACGGGGTCTGCGGGCTTGCGGCATAGACGTTGAGCCTGGAGGCGAGAGCAACGAGCGCGTCATGCGTCGTCATCTCCTGCTGCAGGATGAGAAGTTGGGCGGTTGCGCCCATCGGCACCGTGGATTTCGCCAGTTCCGTCGGGATCTGCGGTGCTTCGACGAGCAGTTTGGCCGACGCCGTATAAACCGGCTTCTTGAACTTCGTGACCATCACCGCCGCCAGGAGAGCGACAAGGGTGGTCAGCAGCACGAGAGGCAATCTGCGCCTGACGATCGAGAGATAGAAACCGAAATCCAGGTTATGCATTGAAGACAACCTATCCTGACGCGACCGGGGTTTACCGCATCTTCGAGTGACCGCTGTTTGCGGGATAGATGGCCGTTCGGCGTTGCGTCTTTACCGCTCGTCGTCCCCCGTCATGATTTCGGTGAGCGGTGCGACGAGGCTAATCTCATCCCCTACCCCCGAGGGAGGGGCTGCCGCAGGCAGGACATGCACTTTCGGATGAAAGCGACCAGCGCGGCACTAAGCCCGTAAGACGAAAATCGACACCGGATAGGCGAGCGGCGTCAAATCGGTGGACGAAGGCCATACGCCGATGCTGCGTCTCGCCCCCTTTCCGCTAAGCGCTGCCTATCCAACCGGCCCAAACTCAGACCCTTGCATGTCTTTTCCCGATCGGTACGCGACGGCATGCTGCATCGCATGAACGAGTATTGCGGACGGGCAAAATGTCCGCCGCATGGGGAATGGGGACCGGGATGCAGCCGCAACTCACAGTCATAATTCCGCATCTCAACGAGCCGGAAGGCAACCTTCGGCGCTGTCTTCTTGCGCTGGATGCACAGAATGCACCGCATCTCAGACTGCAGATCATCGTCGTCGACAATGGCTCCGTGGAACTTCCGACCGCAGCATGTGCCGATATCCCCGACGTGCTGCTGGAGCGCGAGGCCACACCCGGCCCGGGACCTGCACGCAATCGCGGGGTAATGCTGGCAAAATCCGATCTTCTGGCCTTCGTCGATGCCGACTGCGTCGTCGAGCCGGGCTGGGCGCAGGCCATGGTCCACACCATGGACAGCCGCCCGGACGTTGACGTCATCGGTGGCGACATCGCAATCCTGATGGCCGACCCCGCCCAGCCGACCGCAATCGAGGCCTATGAGAGCATCTACAGCTATCGCGCACGACTTTATGTCGAGCGGCATGGATATGCCGCGACCGGCAACATGGCCGTGCGGGCTTCGGTGTTCCGCCATGTCGGCCCGTTCGGCGGGATCGGTACGATGGAGGATACCGCTTGGGGTCAGCGGGCCACGGCGCTGGGTTTCAAGACCGCTTTTCTGCCGGGGGCAAAGGTTCTTACACCGTCATGCAGGTCCTTCGGCGAGCTTGCGCGCCGGTGGGACCGCCACGTGGCGCACCAGTTCGATGACTGGAGACGCAGCAACTCCACCCGATTGCGGTGGTTCGCCGCCTGCTTTGCGGTCGCAGGCTCGCCGCTGTTCGAGGCCTTTCGCATTTTGAAGAGCAACAGGGTCTCGGGCATACGCAATCGCCTGCTTGCCTTCACCTGTCTCACGCGGGTTCGACTTTACCGCACCAGGCGCATGCTCGAAGTGGCTCGCCGAGACCGGGCGACCTCTCTCGTCGAAAACTGGAACCGGGAAGGCGCCTAGCGAAAAACAACACCACCAAGATCGGCTTATATCCAGAAAATTATAGTTAAAATTATCTATATAAAATAAACTTTGAAAATATATAAGTATTAACTGTCAGTTAATTTCCAATAAAAAAATCCAAGGGTCAATTTGTACTCGTCTAAACGCGACTGCGATCAGCCGCGCGACGAAACGCGGGAGGCGTAATTGGCAGACATACTGACATACAACTCGGGAAGAGAACCCGATTTATCCAGAGTGCGGAATAAATACCGCGTATACCACTTCATAAAAAGAGCATTCGATCTCTCGGCGGTCCTGTTGATCGCGCCGGCAGCATTGCTCGTGATCGCGCTCATGGCTCTGCTCGTCCGCCTGGACGGAAGCAGCGCGTTCTATCGCCAGCCGCGCATCGGCCTTGGGGGCAAGACATTCATGTTGTGGAAACTGCGGACCATGGTGCCGCATGCGGAGCGCAAGCTTGAAAGCTACCTGGCCGCGCACCCGCAGGCCCGGCTCGCATGGAACCAGAGCCAGAAACTACGGGATGACCCCAGGATCACGGCCATAGGCCGTTATCTGCGCAAATACTCGCTCGACGAGCTCCCGCAATTGCTGAATGTCCTGCTTGGCGACATGAGCCTTGTCGGCCCGCGACCGATACTGCCGGAGCAGCGCCAGCTTTATGACGGAACGGCTTATTATCAGCTGCGTCCAGGCTTGACCGGCCTTTGGCAAATCGGCAAGCGCAACGAGGCAACTTTTGCGGAGCGGGCGGTTATCGATACCGAGTATTTTCAAAGGATGTCCCTCTTTACGGACATCTGGATCCTCTCGAAAACCCCCATCGTCGTCGTGAGGGGCACGGGCGTGTAATCGCACCCCCGCACCCCTCAAATTTCTGGCCCCAGCCTCCTTCGCGCAAGAGGCGGCCTGCGGTGAACCGGAACGACCCATTTCCGGTTCACCGTCATTTCAAGTGTCCAACGGGAACAGCTCGTTCAGCTTATAGGCGACCTCGGTGCGATTGGTCGCGTTCATCTTCTTCATGATGTTTCTTATATGCACCTTGACGGTGCTCTCACGAAGATTGAGCTCGTAGGCGATGATCTTATTTGCCTTGCCGCGACGCAAGGCGTTGACCACTTCGATCTGCCGGGCCGTAAACATGCTGTCGAGCAGCCGCACGGGTGGTGCTTCTGCCGCAAGCATCTGACGCGCGGCGAGAACACTGCTTGCGGGCAGGAAAACGCCGCCGGCCAACGACAGAGCGATAGCCTCCAGACAAACATCGATCGTCACGGATGACGGAATGTAACTCTTCGCGCCGTATTCGAGCGCCTTCATGATCTGCAGGAGGTCCGCGGAATCCGCAAGAAGGATGACCGGCACCCGGAACTCCTCCGCAAGGGTACGCACACTTTCAGCCACAGCCGGATTGTCGGCGGTATCGCCACCAATGTTGAGAAGTATTGCAGCGAGCGGCGGAACATCGTCCCTCAGGGATTTCCAGTGTTCTGCCGACGTAACTGCAACAAACTCCAATCCGCTTTTGTGTGACCCCAGGCATTTTGCAAGGCATTGCCCATCCAAAGACCTGCGGTCCAGTATCATTATCGATTTTTCGCGGTCAGGCAGTGCAAGCTGGATTTTCCGTCCATTCGTATCCGGGAAATCTGCAAAGCCTGGACCAGGAAATTCTTTCCCACTCATGTAAGTCTGCGTCGATGTCATGATTACAATACTCCATGTCAAGACCCATAATCTTCGATTTTTTTCTTCTGAGATGGCGAAATTTCACCTCAATGAGGCATACGCCGAGCTTCCCCAAACGAACTCGGCATTCACATAAATTGATTTTTCTAAAACCGATGAGCAATAATATATGCCTAATATATCGTAAATCCTTCAACCTGTATAGCTATTTTGTACGACTCTCGATCAATGCTTAATTGCAATGGATAATACCCAATCGCGTTAAACAATTTTAATTAATTTTCAGGGTGAGAACGCAAACAATAGTTGCGGCAGATAGGCGAGATATGCGATTAACTATTTTCAATTTGCTATCGAATCGGCAAATAAACTAAAAATTTTTCGAAAAATATCTCTCAACAATCTAATTAAACGGAAGAATAATTGGATTTATTCCGTATACCTGTGAATTTTAGGAAAAAGAAATTTAGCGTTACCAGGGTGCTATATTGGAAAAAATTTCTCCGAATATTTTTCCGTTCCGAAACTGCCTAAAACAATAACGGTTTGCGCTTTACTTTGACGATCGCACCGGTTTTCCGCGGCTTTAAGCACGGTGCGACACGACGCGGCTCAATTTTCGTCGAATGTCGTAGGAATCGGTCGAGAGCAGGACGTCCGTCACGGCAATATGCGTTGAATCGAGCGGCAATGCCTCCACGGCGCTGCGACAGGGGAGCGGCAGACATGGTTTTCGTAGCCATCAAGAGGCACAACCAGAGCCGGAAGGAGGTTTTTTCCGGGTTTCAGGGTGTACAAGGGGCAGAAAAAACGCCGGTAACTACTCCTTTTGGATTTAGCCCGGCGCATTGCATCGAACAATATTCGTAAAACCATGAACATTAGTCGCGAATGAGTTGCAGCCCTTTCCGGTGATACAAAATATCACGGGGGGGCCTATGACAAAACTTGAGCGGCTTTGCATAGCAGACATCGTGAAGATCGTGCCGACCCGGCACGGTGACGACAGGGGCTATTTCTCGGAGGTGTTCAAGGACGCCTGGTTCCGGGAGAACGTTTCGGACGTCAGTTTCGTACAGGACAATCAATCGCTCTCCGCCGCGAAGGGAACCGTGCGCGGATTGCATTTCCAGCTCGAACCCTTCGCCCAGGGCAAACTCGTCCACTGCATCAGGGGTGCGATCTTTGACGTCGCAGTCGATATACGCGAGGACTCTCCAACCTTCGGCCAATGGGCAGGTGCGGAACTCTCGGGTGGCAACGGCATCCAGCTCTGGATTCCGGCCGGCTTTGCGCACGGCTTCGTGACGCTCGAGCCGAGCACGATCGTCCAATACAAGGTCACTGCCCCCTATAGCGCACAACACGACCGCGGCCTGCTCTGGAACGATGCCGACATCGGAATTCCGTGGCCGCTGGAAGAAGGAGAGGCTGTCCTTTCCGAAAAGGACCGAACACAGCCCTCCCTGGCAAAACTCCCGCCGTCCTTTGTATTTTCCCCGCGTCTCGAGAGGGCCTGACAATGCGTATTCTTGTCACCGGCGGCGCCGGCTTCATCGGTTCAGCGCTCATCCGCCACCTCGTGCTCGAGGCTGGCGCCGAGGTCCTCAATGTCGACAAACTCACCTATGCCGGTAATCTCGCCTCGCTGAGGGATGTCGAAAACGCGCCGAACTACCGTTTCCTCAAGGCGGACATCTGCACCAAACGCGTCATGACGGAGGCGTTCGACACCTTCCGTCCCGATCGCGTGATGCATCTTGCGGCTGAAAGCCATGTCGATCGCTCGATCAACGCGGCAGGCACCTTTATCGAGACCAATGTCGTCGGCACCTTCACACTGCTGGAAGCCGCGCGGGCGTACTGGAACGGTCTGCCCGCATCCGCAAGGGAGGCTTTCCGCTTCGTGCATGTCTCGACCGACGAGGTCTACGGTTCGCTTGGCGATGAAGGCTTTTTTCACGAGGACACGCCTTACGATCCCTCATCACCTTATTCGGCGTCGAAAGCGGCAAGCGACCACCTGGCTATCGCCTGGCAGCGGACCTACGGGCTTCCGGTCATCGTGTCGAACTGCTCGAACAATTACGGGCCTTACCATTTTCCGGAAAAGCTCATTCCCCTCATTATTCTCAACGCGCTCGAGGGAAGGCCGCTGCCGGTTTATGGCAAGGGTGCGAATATCAGGGACTGGCTCTATGTCGAGGACCATGCCCGCGCGCTCCACCTGATCGCCGAACGGGGCCGGCCGGGCGAGAAATACAATGTCGGCGGTCGCAACGAGCGCCGCAACATCGACGTGGTCAGGCGCATCTGCCAGATCATGGATGCGATGCGGCCGAAAAACAGCCCGCATGAACAGCTGATCACCCATGTCGATGACCGGCCCGGCCACGATGCCCGCTATGCCATCGACGCGACACGGCTTGAAAAAGAGCTCGGCTGGAAAGCACGGGAGAAGTTCGAGAGTGGCATCGAAAAGACCGTAGCCTGGTTTCTTGAAAATGAATGGTGGTGGCGGCCGTTGCGTGAAACCGTCTATCTCGGCGAACGCCTGGGCATGCTGGAAAGGCGGGCGTGAGCGCCATGCGGATCGTCGTTACGGGCAAGGAAGGTCAGATCACGCGGTCCATCGCGGCCCTTGGCCCGCAGATGAATGTCGAGATCATAGCCGTCGGTCGGCCGGAGCTCGATCTCGCCGCCCCGGGCAGCATCATGCCCGCGCTCAAGGCTGCACGCCCGGATGCGATCATCTCGGCGGCCGCCTACACCATGGTCGACAAGGCTGAAACGGAACGGGATCTCGCCTTCGCCGTCAATGGCGTGGGTGCCGGCGCCGTGGCCGAGGCAGCTGCTCGGCTCGGCGTGCCTCTGCTGCATATCTCCACGGACTATGTGTTCGATGGCCGTAAGCCGACACCCTATTTCGAGACCGATCGCGTTGGGCCGATTTGCGTCTATGGCGCATCGAAACTGGAGGGCGAGCGCCGCGCCGAAGCGACCCTCAGCGACCTCGCAATCTTCCGCACCGCCTGGGTTTATTCGCCTTATGGCACCAATTTTCTCAAGACCATGCTCAAACTGGGGGAAACGCGCGACAGGCTCTCCGTTGTTGCCGATCAGCAGGGCTGTCCAACCGCAGCCGAGGACATTGCCAGCATGCTGATCATCGCCGCGCGACGGATGGCCGTGGATCGCGACCGCAGATATCGCGGCATTTTTCACCTGACGGGCTCCGGTGAAGCCACTTGGGCGGAGTTCGCAAGCGAGATTTTCCAGGCGGCCGAGGCCTATGGGCGCAGACCTGTCGAGGTCGTCCCGATCACCTCGGACCAATATCCTTCGCCGGTCAAGCGGCCGGCGAATTCCAGACTTTCAGGTGAAAAGCTCGCCCATATCTACGGTATCGCGCTGCCGGACTGGCGGATATCGACCCGCAAGGTGATCGACACGCTTCTCGGATGGAACCTCGCGCAACCACGACGCGCTCTCTCGGGAGAACGGCAATGAAAGGCATCATTCTGGCTGGAGGCAACGGCACGCGTCTGCATCCGATGACCATGGCGATCAGCAAGCAGATCCTGCCGATCTACGACAAGCCGATGATCTATTATCCGCTGACGACCCTGATGCTGGCGGGCATTCGCGAAATCCTGATCATTTCGACACCGCACGACATGCCGCACTTCCAAAAGCTGCTGGGCGATGGTTCACAATGGGGCCTGGAGCTTTCCTATGCCATCCAGCCCCGGCCGGAGGGTCTGGCGCAGGCCTTCGTGATCGGCGCGGATTTCGTCGGCGGTTCCCATTGCTGCCTTATCCTCGGCGACAACATCTTCTTCGGCCACGGCCTTCCCAAGCTTCTGGCAGATGCCCGCGCCAGCATTTCGGGGGGAACCGTCTTTGCATATCATGTCGTCGATCCCGAGCGTTATGGCGTGGTCGAGTTCGACAAGGACATGAACGCGGTTTCCATAGAAGAAAAGCCGGCGGTTCCGAAATCCAACTGGGCCGTCGCGGGTCTTTATTTCTATGATCCCAGCGTGGTGGAGATCGCAGCCAACCTGAAGCCTTCGGGTCGCGGCGAATATGAGATCACCGATGTCAACCGGGATTATCTGGAGCGCGGCAAGCTCAGGGTATCGATCATGGGACGCGGCTATGCCTGGCTCGACACCGGCACGCCGGAAAGCCTTCTGGAGGCGGGCGATTTCGTTCGCACCCTGGAAAAGCGCCAGGGCTTCAAGATTGCCTGCCCGGAGGAGGTCGCACTCGGCCAGGGCTTCATTTCCTGCTCGCAGTTCGAAAAACAGGCCGAACGATACGGCAAGAGCGACTACGGCAACTATCTGAGACGACTGCTTCAGTAGTCCGCTCTATTCCTGCTCTCCCGAGCGGGCTGCCAGCACTCTTGATGGCTGCATGCCGAAGCGACGCAGGAAAAGCTGGGAGAAATGACTTGGATTGCTGTAGCCGATGGCAATCGCCGCCTGCGTGACGTTCATTTCGCCACTCTCTATCAGGCGACGTGCTTCCAGCAGACGCTGTTCCTTCAGAAATGCATAGACGGCGAAGCCATAGAGGCTCTTGAAGCCGGTTTTGAGCCGCTTTTGCGTAAGCCCCACTTCACGAGCGAGGTCATCAAGCGTCCAGGGGCGGGCGAGTTCCGCGATGAGCAGGTCGCGCGCCCGCTGAAGCGGACGGCGGTCACGCGGCGGGATGGTCTGCGCAGGCTGCGTACGCCGCATCGTGGTGATCGACGCGTTGATGATATCGAGGGCGCGGGCCTCGAAGGCGAGGTCGTCACTCTCCACCATCGCGCTGTCGAAGAGCGCGCGCGCGACAGCGAGAAGATCTGGCGGCACCGGCAGGACCCCAACCCAGGTGCCGTTGCCCGAGGCCATGTGGAGCGCGTGGTGCTCGTCGAGATTGCTGAGGACATCGCCCGCGCCGAGCTTCTGCCAGAGGCTGATATCCACGCGAATATCCATGCCCTTGAAGCGGGTCCCGACGGGGACATCATAGAAGCCGACAGCGCCTGTCGGCGCCGCCATGATGTAGATGCGGCCCGGCCGGTAAGGGATCGAGGACAGCCGTCGCTCCGCATCGCTATCGAGCAGCCAGCCCTGCCCTGACGCCTCGAACAGAAAGTCGATCGCAACGCACGGCTCCGTGGCGAAACGACCGATAAAATCGGCACCGATCACCATATCGAAGACGGAAATCGTCAAACCCGGCCGTACGCCGAGAATCTTGTAGGCGCCATCGGTCGACACCGCCGAGAAGGCATCGTCGGCCGGGCTCGGGCCGAGCACCACCACGTCGTCCTGATCGGACTGGGCGAGCGCACGCTGTTCCACTCTGAGATTCATCTGCCTGCCAAAATAATGGACCGGATCGCAATATCGCTGAACCTGATTACAATAGTCAAGTTTTCTGCGAAACCCTACTGAGATCAGGAAATCCGTTGCGAGGGGCAATGTCGACCGCTTTTACAAATATCGCCGCACGTTCCGCCACCTGGACCGTGCTTGGCCTTCTTGCCGGCCTTTATGCCGCCCAATCCGTCACCGGCTCCATGGTGCAGACGGCGCTTCCTGTCGTGTTGCGCGATGCCGGCATGCCGCTCGACCAGATCGGATATCTCTCCGTGCTGTTCCTGCCGTGGGCGCTGAAGTTCCTGTGGGCGCCGCTCATCGACCGGTTTCTCACCGAACGCAGCTGGATCCTCCTGTGCCAGATCGGCATCATCACCTGCTTCCTCGTCGCGACCGTTCTACCGCCGCAGACCCACATGGCGGCACTGGCCTGCGTGCTTCTGGTTATGGGCATGTTCGCCGCGACCCAGGACGTGGCGACCGATTCGCTCGCCGTGCGTGCCTCCGACGAGAACAATCGCGGGTTTGCCAGCGGCGCCTCGACGACCGGCGCCTATCTCGGTTTTCTGATCGGCGGCGGTCTTTGGCTGATCGTCTATCAGCATGCCGGGTGGGCGGTCTCCATGGCGGCGATGGCTGGATTTGTCGGTTTGCTCACCATTCCCGTGTTCTTCTCCGGTCGTCTTGCCGGGCCTCCGGTGAACGCCAGGTCCCGCCAGCAGATCGGCCTGCGCACGACATTCAACAACCGCACCCTCACCCGCGGGCTGGCCTTCCTCATCGTTTATCAGATCGGCCTGCGCATGGGGTCGTCGCTGACCGGGCCTTATCTCGTCGACAAGGGCATCGCCCTCGACACGATCGGCCTGTTGCGTGGCGCGGGCGGCGCGGTTGCCGGGCTTGTCGCCGCCTCGCTCGGTGCGCTTGTCGTGCAGGCTGTGGGTATTACCCGGTCGATCGTGCTTGCGGCCATCCTCAATATCCTGCTGCTGGCGGCGCTTGCCATCGTCGAATTCGCAGGTTCGGTCTCTCCCGTGATCGCGGTGGGTATCCTTCTCCTGCAAATCGGCGCGGTCGCCTTCTCCTTCGTCGCGCTCTATGCGGCAATGATGAACTGGTGCAATCCGGATCAGGCGGCGACGGATTTCGCCGCGCTCCAAAGCATCGACGCGATCCTCGCGATCGCCGCATCTTCGGTCGCCGGCCTACTCGGCAATGCTTTCGGCTACGGCTGGCTGTTTGCCGCCTCGGCGGCTTTCATTCTTGCCGCCATCCTCCTCGTTTCCCATACGCTCGGCGCTTCCGCGAAGGCAGTGCAGGGCTTTGCAATCTCAGAAAAGGTATCGGAATCATGATGCGTCACCGCTTGTCCGGCGTTTCCCTCCTCGCCCTCGCCGTCGGCCTCTCCCCGCAGATTGCGGCAGCGCAGGACAACACCGAGATCTCGACGCTGGAGCCGATCATCATCACCGCCACGAAGCGCAGTGAGGACTATTTCCTCCTGCCCTCCGCAACCGATATCGCCAATGCCGACGAATTGCTCACGCGCGACATCGACACCGTTGCCGATCTCGATCGCATCTTTCCCGACGTCAACATCCGCTCCCGCTCCAGCCGCGCCTATGCCAACTTCACGATCCGCGGGCAGGCGTCGCTCGATTTCTACAATCCGAGCACCCAGGTCTATGTGGACGGCCTGCCGCAGGATAGCTTCAATCTCACGCGCTCGCTGCCGGGCGGCGTTGAAAGCGTCGAGCTGCTCTATGGTCCGCAGGGCACGCTCTACGGGCGCGGCGCGATCGGCGGCGTCATCAATATCGTCACCCGCAAGCCGGACAACGAAACGCGCTTCGGTTTTGATGCGAACATGACCAACGAGGGCGCCGGTGGCACCTTCTTCGCCAGCACACCTCTGATCGACGACGTGCTTTATGCCGATGCGAACCTCTCATTGCTGAACGGCAAGGACACGTACACGACCAGCTTTGGCGAGGACGTCGGCGGCACGCGGGACGTCAACGGCCAGGTCCGCGTTCGCTACGCGCCGACCGACAGCCCCTGGGACGTGACCGTCAGCGCCGGACGCGGCCATGTTTCCTCGACGGAAGAATATTTCGTCCTGGAGGCCGACCTGGAAAACCGCATCGCCTATCCTGCCCCGTCGCAATATGATCTCGACACCTGGAATTTTGGCGTCAACGCCGCCTACGATCTCGGCTTTGCCACCATCACCGCACTTACCGGCTACCAGAAGAGCGATCTCGACCGCACGATCTTCGGCACCTACACGCCGGAAAAGCAGTGGACACTGAGCCAGGAGTTGCGCATCGCCTCCAATCCGGATCAGGGCAACGCGATCGACTATGTGGCCGGTCTCTACTACCAGCATCTCGATTTCACGCGGAATGTGCCGATCGCCAACCAGATCGCGCGGCAGAAGATCGATTCCTATGCCCTGTTCGGCGACATCACGTGGCACGCCACCGATCGTCTCGATATCTCACCTGGCCTGCGTCTCGACTATGAACGCGCGGCTGCCGAAGCGGTCGGGGGTGTAAACTTCAAGGACGATAATGCGTTTACCGCGCTTTCACCCAAACTCGGCGCAAGTTACGGCCTTAGCGACGCGTGGCGTGTTTACGGCCTTCTCAGCACCGGCTTCAAGGCCGGTGGCTTTACCCGCAACGTGACGTCGGCCAACAACGCGTTCACCTATGACCCGCAGCATACCTATAATGGTGAAGTGGGTCTGAAATACCGCAACGACGACGGCACGCTGGAAGCGCAGCTTTCCGCCTACTACAATGTCACCAAGGACTACCAGATGTTCGTGGACGTGCAGCCCTGGCAGTATCTCCAGAATGTCGGCGAGGTGACGGCCAAGGGTATCGACCTGAAGGTCCGCGCCAAGGCCACGGAAGAATTCGGCATCACCGCCGGCCTCGCCTACAACCAGACGCGGTTTACGGACTACAAAAATCCCGTTACGCCGGGCTCCGACCTGACGGGCAACACCGTGCCCTACGCGCCGGAATTCACCGCCAATCTCATGTTCGACTATCGCTTCGAACTGGAAAACGGCCGCGGCGCGCTCATTCCCTATCTCGGTCTCACCTATGTCGGCGAGCACTATTTCGACGAGACCAACACGATCGGCCAGAAGGGTTACGCGCTTGCGGACCTCGGCGTGAAGTGGGAACTCGACGACAAAGTCACGGCCGAAGCCTTCGTGACGAACGTCTTCGACAAGACGTATACGACCTACGGCTTCCAGTATCCCGGCCTTGGCAATCTCTATCAGCTGGGCCAGGGCCGCACCATCGGCGGCCGCATCAACATGACGTTCTGAGGAGACATCCATGCGTATCCTCATCGTCGGCGGCGGACCGGCCGGCCTGACCCTGGCCGCCTGCCTGCTTCAACACGGCATCGAACCCGTCGTGGTAGAAAAGGCGGCGCGCGGGCGCACCGGCGGCTACTCGATCGGCTTGCATGTCAATGGCTGGCGTGTCGCGGAACGGCTTGGTCTTGTCGAGGCCTTCCGGTCGAAAGCCATGCCGCTCGGCCCCGCCCATCATCTCGACCGGCGCGGGAAAAAACTTTTCTCCTACGACTATCGCACTCTGGCAAAGGCCGCCGGGGGGCGCCTCCTCGCCATCATGCGCAACGATTTTCAGGAGATATTGACCAGCGCAGTCTCAGGAAACTGCGCGATCGGCTACGAAACGACGGTGACGGCGCTCGACGATGATGGTTCGGGCGTCACCGCCACTTTTTCCGATGGCACCACCGGCCGCTTCGACCTCGTCGTCGGCGCGGATGGTTATCGCAGCAGCGTGCGCGCGCTGGCTTTCGGGCCTCATGAGGATTTCCTCCGGCCGCTCGGTTATCGTGCCAGCGCATGGCGCGTGCCGCTCGAAAAGCCGCTGGGCGCGAGCTTCGTCGGCATGATGGATGTCGATCATCAGGGCGGGCTGTATGCCGTGGGCGACGGCACTGCGGCAACGCTGTTCTGCTGGCGGGACGAGCGGACGGACCGGCTCGATCCGGAAGCACGGCAACGCGTGCTGCAAAAGGAATTCGGCCACTGGCCGGAACCGGTTGCTTCTGCTCTGTCCTCGGCCATCGATTGGGACCAGGCCTTCTTCGACACCGTGTCGCAAATCGAGGTGCCGAAGTGGTCGAAGGGCCGCATTGCACTGCTTGGCGACTCCGCCTGGTGCCTGACCTTCCTTGCCGGTCAGGGCACATCCACGGCGATGGCCGGTGCCTACATCCTCGCCTCGGAACTTGCGCGCAAAAGCATGATCGACGCACTCGACAGCTACGAGGCACGAATGCGGCCGCTGGTGACGAAGATGCAGGCCGTGTCGCGCAAGATCGGCGGCCACTACATTCCGCAAAGCGCGTTCGGCATGCGCGTGCAGTCCTGGATTTTGCCGATCATGCTCTCGCGCCCCTTCATCCGTTTCACGACAAGCCGGCTGGCGGCCCCGCCGCTGGACATCGATTGACTGTAGAATTTGCAGTCTTCGCGGTTTCACCGGGCTGACCTATGACGCCAGCCCAAGGCAAAGAAACTTGATCTCCAAATAGTCGTCCAGACCGTATCGAGACCCCTCGCGCCCCTGCCCGGACTGCTTGATACCACCGAACGGTGCGACCTCCGTCGAGATGAGGCCCGTATTGATGCCGACCATGCCGTATTCCAGCGCTTCACCGACCCGGAAGACCCGGGATAGATCGTTGGCATAAAAGTAGGCCGCAAGGCCGAACTCGGTATCGTTGGCAAGGTCGATCACCTGTTCTTCCGTCTTAAAGCGGAAGAGCGGGGCCACGGGACCAAACGTCTCCTCGCGGGCGACCTGCATGTCGGGCGTGACATCCGTGAGGACCGTCGGCTGGAAGAACAGGCCGCCTCTGGCATCCGGCCTACCGCCGACGGTCACTCGTGCGCCCTTCGAAACCGCATCGCCTATATGTGCCTCGACCTTTGCCAGAGCCTTGGTATCGATCAGCGGGCCGGCATCAACGGCCTCTTCGAAACCATCCCCGACTTTCAATCGAGAAACACGGGCCGCCAACTTCTCAGCAAAGGCGTCATAGACGCCGGCCTGCACATAGAAGCGGTTGGCGCAGACGCAGGTCTGGCCATTGTTGCGGTATTTGGCGACCATCGCACCATCGACAGCCGCATCGAGGTCAGCGTCATCGAAGACGATGAAGGGCGCATTGCCGCCGAGCTCGAGGCCGAGCTTCATGATCTGGTCGGCACCCTGCCGCATCAGCGTTCGTCCGACATTGGTGGAGCCCGTGAAGGTCAGCTTGCGGACCTTGTCGTTCGATGTGAATTCCTGGCCGATTTCGATGGCATCAGTTGTCAAAACGATGCTGAGGAGGCCGGCGGGAAGCCCAGCCTGTTCGGCAAGGCGCGCCAAGGCGAGCGCGGAGAGCGGCGTCTCTGCGGCGGGCTTGGCAACCATGGCGCAACCGGCGGCAAGTGCGGGCGCCAGCTTGCGCGCAAGCATGGCATTGGGAAAATTCCACGGTGTGATGGCCGCAACGACGCCCACCGGCTGCTTGACGACCATGATGCGCTTGTCGCGCTGATGGCCCGGGATCATGTCGCCATAGGCACGCTTGGCCTCTTCCCCGAACCATTCGACATAGGACGCACCATAGAGGACTTCGCCGCGCGCTTCTGCGAGCGGCTTGCCCATTTCCATGGTGAGGATGACGGCAAGGTCATCGGCATTGGCGACCATGAGGTCATGGAGTTTGCGCAGGATGGCGGCACGCTCCTTGCCGGTCCGTTTCGCCCATTCTTTCTGGGCGACATAGGCCGCTTCGATTGCGCGGGCAGCGTGAGCCCGCCCCATATCCGGAAGCGTCGCAATCCTCTCGCCAGTGGACGGGTTTAGAACGTCAAACGTCTTGCCTGCGTCGTCGCAGCCAAGCCATTCCCCGGCGACAGGCGCCTTGTCGGTCGCAAGTGCCGGATCTTTCAGTTTCGCCAGGAGGCGTTCGGAAATTGCCACGATCAGGCTCCCAGCTGGATGGTCAGGCGAAGGCATGCGCGGAGGCGGTGTCGAAGGTCAGCCACGCCTGCTCGCCACGCGCAAGGCTCGAAATCGCCTCGTGACCGAACGGCAGGCGCACGGCGAGATCGACACCCGCCGGTGTCGCGGTGCTGACTTCGACATTGTTGCCAAGGAACGTGATATCCCGCACCGTCACGGCGATGCCCGAGGGAACGGAGATCCTCGAGAGCGACAGGCGTTCCGGGCGCAACATCAAGGATGCCCTGCCGCTTGCCGCAGACGGACCGTGCAACGGCACGCCTTCGACGAGGGCGCCATCGCCCAGCGCGAGTTTTGCTTTCCCGGCATTGCTTGCGACGACGGTCGCATCGAGGAAATTGCTGTCGCCGATGAACCCCGCAACGAAGCGGGTGGCCGGATTGGAATAGAGCTCAGGGCCGGTTCCGATCTGGTCGATCTCACCCTGACTGAACACGGCGATGCGGTCGGAGAGGCGCAATGCCTCCTCCTGATCGTGCGTGACATAAAGGATGGTCACGCCCGTCTCCTGGTGGATGCGGCGGATTTCGAACTGGATTTCCTCGCGCAGCTTCTTGTCGAGCGCCGAGAGCGGCTCATCCATCAGGAGGACGGGCGGGTTGTACACGAGCGCGCGGGCGAGTGCGACGCGCTGCTGCTGGCCGCCGGACATCAGCGCCGGCATGCGATCCTCGAAACCTTCAAGGCGTACCAGTTTCAGGGCGGCTTTCACGCGCTCGGCAATCTCCGCCTGCGGGCGGCGACGGATGCGCAGCGGGAAGGCGACGTTTTCGCCGACCGTCAGATGCGGGAAAAGCGTGTAGCGCTGGAACACCATGCCGATATTGCGCTTGTGCGACGGGGTCGACAGCAGGCTCTGGCCGTTCAGCAGGATATCGCCGCCGCTCGGATCCTGAAAGCCGGCGAGGATGTAGAGGGTCGTCGACTTGCCGGAGCCCGATGGCCCGAGGAATGTCATGAACTCGCCCTCGGCAATATCCATGCTGACATTCTTGACGGCGGTCACCGAGCCATAGGACTTGCGGATGCCGCGGATGCTGAGGAAAGGCTGGGTCATGCTTTTCGTCCCTTGCGGAGGAGTGCTGCGACGATCATCAGAAGGATCGTGAAGGCAATGAGCAGTGTGGAGGCGGCGGCAATGACCGGCGTCAGGTCCTGCCTCAGCGTCGTCCAGATCTTGACCGGCAGGGTCTGCAGCGTCGGGCTTGCCATGAAGATTGCCAGCACCACCTCGTCCCAGGAGGCGAGGAAGGAGAAGACGGCGGCTCCGAAAATGCCGTGGCTGATGGCCGGGACCGTCACACGCAGCCGCGCTTCCCAGGGATTTGCCCCGCACAGGATGGCCGCATCCTCGATCGAGCGATCAAAACCCTCGAGCGCGTTGCCGATCGAGATGATCGAGAAGGGCAGCGCGATCAGAAGATGCGCGATGACGAAGGCGATGGTCGTGCCGGCAAGGCCGAGCTTCAGAAACAGGGCATAAAGCGCGACGGCAAGAACCACGACGGGCAGGATCATCGGCGTCAGGAACAGGGCGCGCAGCAGATCCCGACCGGCGAAGCGGCCCCGGTCGAGACCGAGCGCGGCAAGAAAGCCGATGACGACGGAGAGTACCGTGACGATCGCCGCGATCTTCAGGCTCGTCAGCGCTGAATAGAGCCAGCGCGGATCGGCGAAGAGGTCCTGATACCATTTGAAGGTCCAGGACGGCGGCGGGAAGATCAGCCATTGCGACGAGCCGAAGGACAGCGCGGCGATGAAGACGATGGGCAGGATCAGAAACAGGCAGACCAACGCCACGAGCGCGATGAGAAAGGTCCTGAGGCCGCCGAGTTTATCGAAGTCGAGCAGCATGACTACTTCCCCCGTGCCGGATTGAAATAGCGAAGCTGGACGGCATAGAGCGCAAGCGTGACGACGAGCAGCACCAGGGCTGCGGCACCGCCCATGCCCCAATTGACCAGCGACTGCACGAACTGCGCGATGAGCTCGGCGAGCATCATGTTGGACGTGCCGCCGAGCAGCGCGGGCGTCACGAAGTAGCCGAGCGACATGACGAAGACCATCAGCGCGCCGGCGGCAATGCCGGGCAGTGAAAGCGGCAGCAGCACGCGCAGGAAACATTGCATCTTACCGGCGCCGCAGAGGGCGGCTGCGCGCAGGATGGCCGGATCAATGGTACGGATGACGCCCATCAATGGCAGGATGACGAAGGGCAGCATGATATAGGTCATGCCGATGGTGACGCCGACGAGATTGTTGACGAGCGCCAGCGGCTGGTCGATCAGGCCGAGCCCCATCAGCGTCTTGTTGATGACGCCGGTGCGCTGAAGCAGCACCATCCAGGCATAGGTGCGGGCAAGCAGGTTCGTCCACATCGAGAGAATGATGATGGCGAGCACGATTCGCGACCATTTCTCCGGCATGATGGCGAGCAGCCAGGCGACCGGATATCCGATGACGATGGAGACGATCGTGACGACGCCGGCCACCAGGAAGGTGTTCAGGAAGACGCGCAGATAGGTCGTCGAGCCGAGCAGGGCCTGGTAATTCTGCAGACCCACTTCCGGTTCCAGCACGCTGCGCATCAAAAGCATCAGCACCGGAATGATGAAGAAGAGGGCGATGAGCAGCAGCGCCGGCAGGAGATAGCCGAGCGTGCCCTCACGTTTTGTTTTGACGGCGCCCGTCGCTACCGTAACAGCCATGGTCGATCATCCAGTGGGTCGGGTGGTGGACCGGCAAAGGCCGGTCCACTGTCGTCCTATGGTTACTTCGCCTGCCAGGCGTACCAGCGCGTGCCAATCTCGTCGCGGTGCTCCGCCCAGTAGCTCATGTCGGCGTTCACCTGGGTGTCCGCCTGCATGTCCGGCAGCGAGTTGCGCAGCTCGGGATCCATCAACGTGTTGGATTCGAGGTTGACCGGGGCATAACCAGTCGCCGTGGCGAACTGGGCCTGGGCGGAATCGCTCGTGGCCTGCGCGATGAACTTCATCGCCGCGTCCTTGTTCTTGGCGCCCTTCGGTACGACGAGCGAGTCGGCGGCGGTGATGTTGTTGGTCCAAGACGTTTCGACGGTGACGCCGGTTTGGGCGAGTGCCGTCAGGCGGCCATTCCAGAACGAGCCGAACGGTGCCTCGGCGGATGCGAGAAGCTGCTGCGACTGCGCACCGCTGTCCCACCAGACGATGTCGCCCTTGATCGTGTCGAGTTTCTTGAAGGCGCGGTCGAGATCGAGCGGATAGAGTTTGTCGGCCGCAACACCATCGGCAAGCAATGCGGCTTCGACCACACCAGGTGCGGACCACTTGTAGAAGGCGCGCTTGCCGGGGAATTTCTGGGTGTCGAACAGGTCGGCCCAGGTCTTCGGGCAGGCGGCCACGGCGTCCTTGTTGCAGCCGATCACGAAGGAATAGTAGAAGCTGCCGACCGAGTAATCGGTGACGAAGCGTGGGTCGAGCTTGCTCTTGTCGATGATGGAGAAGTCGAGCTTTTCCAGGAGACCGGCATTGCCGGCCTGCACGGCATAGTCGCCCTCGACGTCCACGACGTCCCAGGTCACGTTGCCGGCTTCGACCATGGCCTTGATCTTGCCGTAGTCCGTCGGGCCGTCCTGTGTGACGGCGACGTTTTTCTCCGCCGTGAAGGGATCGGCCCAATAGGTCTTCTGGGCGTCCTGCGTGGTGCCGCCCCAGCTGGTGAAGACCATGTCTTCGGCCGCGGCGTGCCCTGCGAACAAGAGCGTGGTTGAAAGAAGTGCGAGTGCCAGTCTGCTTTTCATGTTTCCGTTCCTCCCGGTTAAATGATGTGGTCGTCAGACCGGCGCGCTGCCGCCAAGCGGCGAGAAGGCGGCCGGGGTCATGATCTTGTTCTCCGCGGTGACGATCAGGTCGCGGATCTGAGGCAGGAGGGCCTGCCAGTCAGGGTCGGCGGCAAGGCGCGCGCGGCGGGCTTGCCGGTCGTCCAGGCTCGCAAAGCTCCAGATGTGGACGATCTCGTTGATCGGCCCGATCTCCGAGGAGAAATAGCCGACGAGATTGCCGAGATGTTTCTTCTGGATCGCGATGCCGGTTTCGCCGACCACCTTGAGGTATTCGGGAATGCCGCCGTTCTTCAGCCTGTAGGTGCGGATCTCGACGAACATGCCGGTCACCGCATCACGAAGGGATCGGGGATCGGATCGTCCGACGTCCTGAGCCACACGGTCTTCGTCTTGGTATAGTCGAGCGCGGCGGCAAGGCCACCTTCACGCCCCTGCCCCGACTGGCCGTATCCGCCGAACGGTGCGATCGGCGAGACGGCGCGGTAGGTGTTGACCCAGACGATGCCGGCGCGGATGCGCTTGATCATGCGGTGCGCACGCGCGAGATTGCGCGTGAAAACGCCCGAGGCGAGACCGTACGGCGTTGCATTTGCAAGCTGCACAGCCTCCTCCTCCGTCGTGAAGGAGAGGACGGAGAGCACTGGCCCAAACAGCTCGGTCTCCACCGAAGCGGCGGAAACGCCGTCACAGTCGAGAATGGTGGGCGTGTAGTAAAAACCATTCCCCTCGCCTGCCCGGCCGCCGGTGACGAGCGTCGCACCGGCCGCAAGCGAGGCGGCAACCACCCTCTCGATATGATCCCGCTGCCGCCTGGTGCAGAGCGGCCCGACCTCCGTTGCCATATCAAGCGGCGAGCCGATGCGGATGGCCTCCGCCTTGGCTTTCAGGATGGCGAGAAACCGGTCCTTAATGGAGGCTTCGACGATGAGGCGGGAGCCCGCCACGCAGCTCTGGCCGGTCGCCGCGAAAATCCCGGCGACCTGCGCATTGGCCGCACTCTCCAGATCGCAATCGGCAAAGACGATGAAGGGCGACTTGCCGCCGAGTTCGAGCGAGGTCGTCGCAAGGTTTTCCGCAGAATTTCGCACCACGGCGGCGGCCGTGCCCGGACCGCCGGTGAAGGCGATATGGTCGACGCCGGGATGGCGGGTCAGCGCGTTGCCGCAGGTCGGGCCGAAGCCGGTCAGGATATTGACCACGCCGGCCGGAAAGCCTGCCTCATGCACCAGCCGGGCGAATTCGAGAAGCGGTGCCGGACCATCCTCCGACGCCTTGACGACCAGCGTGCAGCCCGCGGCCAGCGCCGGGCCGATCTTGACGGCCGATAGGAAGAGCTGGCTGTTCCACGGCACGACTGCGGCCACGACGCCGATCGGTTCGCGGCGCGTCCAGACATCCATATCCGCCTTGTCGATGGCAAGCGTCGCGCCCTCGATCTTGTCGGCCAGTCCGGCATAGTAGCGATAGTAATCGGCGACATAGGCGATCTGCGCGGAGGTCTCGCGGATGATCTTGCCGGTGTCGCGGGTTTCGAGTTCGGCGAGCTTCTGCGCATTGGCCTGCACGAGATCGGCAAGCTTGTAGAGCAACTTGCCGCGGGCCGTCGCGGTCATGGCGGGCCATTCGCCGGTCCACAGCGCACGCTGCGCCGCCTTCACCGCGCGATCGACATCATCCTCGCGCGCTTCCGCCATGGCCGCCCAGACGATCCCTGTCGCGGGATCGATCGAGTCGAACCGCGCCGCGCCATCTTCGAAGGTTCCGTCTATATATTGCTGGAAGCTCTGCATGGCTGCCTCACCGGAATGCCGGCATGACATCGGCGATGAAGCGTTCGAGCGACGCCTTCTTGCGCTCGAAGCTCATGCCCGTGTCGATCCAGAACGAATATTCGTCGTAGCCGAGATCCTCGTAGACCTTCAGCCGCTTGATCACCTCGTCCGCCGTGCCGATCGGCATGTTTTCGCGCATCTTCTGCGGCGAGAGGTTGGGATTGGCAGCGAGTTCCTCTTCGCTCAGGCGCGCGATCAGGCCCTGCTCGATCGGCCGCTCGTTCTTGAACCAGGCGAAGAAGTAATTGTAGTAGGTGCTCACTTCCTTGGCCGCCTGCGCGATATCGGCCTCGTCAGAGCCGACATAGGTGTGCAAGAGCAGCATGATCTTCGGCCGGGAAACGCCGGTCGCCTTTTCACAGGCCGCGTCGAAGCGTTCCATCAGGCTCGAAATCTCCGCCTCGCCATTGGCAAGCGGCGTGCACTGCACGTTGCAGCCATTGGCGACAGCGAATTCGTGGCTGTTGGGATCGCGCGCCGCGACCCAGATCGGCGGATGCGGCTGTTGCGCCGGCTTCGGTGCGGAGGTCGTCTTCGGGAATTTCCAGAACTCGCCGTCATGCGCATAGTCGCCAGCCCATAGCCCCTTCACGGCCGGGATCAGTTCCCGCATGCGCTGGCCGGCGCCCCAGGCGTCGAGGCCCGGCAGCAGCCGCTCATATTCGAAGCTGTATGCGCCCCGCGCAATGCCGATATCCAGGCGACCGCCCGTGATGATGTCGGTCATCGCCGCCTCGCCGGCAAGCTTGATCGGGTGCCAGAACGGTGCGATCACCGTGCCCGTGCCGAGGCGCACGTTCGTGGTGCGCCGCGCGAGATCGGCAATGTTGACGAAGGGGTTCGGCGCGATGGTGAAATCCATGCCGTGGTGTTCGCCAGTCCAGATGGCATGCATGCCACCCTTGTCCGCGATCTCGCACAGCGCGATGAATTCCTCGTAGAGCTCCTGATGGTTCTGGCTGGCATCCAGCCGCTCCATGTGAACGAACAGGGAGAATTTCATGGCTTACCCCTTTGTGGCCACGGCGTGCACGCGGCCCTTTTCCTGATTTCCGAAATAGACGCCGAAATTGCCAAGCGTGCTTTCCGCTCCGTAGCGCTTGACGATGTCACGCACGGCACTGTCGGCAATCTCTGCCACCGGCGGCGCCTGGATGGGGAAGAACCGGCCGCTTTTGGGCGCCCCCTCTCCCAATTCACCGCGGTAAACGACATGTTGCCGGCCCGTCGTGGTGTCTTCATAGACGGAATAAAGAAGCCCGGTCGTGAGCGTCAGGCCGACCGTTTGCGCGATCTGCCCTTCCAGGGCTTCCATCCCGTCACCTTCGGCCTTTTCGACGAAGGGAAGCGTCCAGCCCCCCTTGCCATCCTCGACCAGCAGGATTTCCCCATCCCGCACGGCGACTGCGCCGAGGAGGAGGCTCTCCGCCGAGGCAAGCAGCGTCTTTTCGGCGAGTGCCGGCGTGAAGTAGCCTCCGCGGGCATAGCCGAGCCCGGTCTTGCTGCTGTTGTCGAAACCTTCGACACGGCCAAGCAGGATAACGTGATCGCCGGCATCGACGACCTCCTGCATCGCACAATCGAACCAGGCAGCGACGTCAGCGAAAACCGGTGATCCAAACGGACCATTCTGCCATTGCACGGACGCGAAACGATCCTCGACGGGACGGGCGAAGGTGTTGGAGACATCCTTCTGCCCTTCCGACAGAATGTTCACGCCAAACCCCTTGGCGCAGGTCAGCGTCGCATAGTTGCGGGAGGTCTTGGCAAGGCACACGAGCAGCAGGGGCGGATCGAGCGAAACGCTCGTAAAACTATTGGCAGTGAAGCCGATGGGCGCGCCGGCATCGTCGATCGTCGTCACGACGGTGACGCCGGTCAGGAATGCGCCGAAGGCATCCCGCAGGGCTCTCGCATCTGATGTCATGGTTTCCTCCCATGGTCCTCAGGGACCGAATGTTTCAGCTCGAAGCCAGCCAATCGGCAAGTGCGCGGTTTACCGCATCGGGCGCAGTCAGGTTCACCATATGGCGATGCCCTTCAATCACCACAGCCCGTCCCCGGTGCGCTGCGGCAGCCATGTCCCGCGCCATCTCGGCGGTCGAATTCAGGTCGCCGTCTCCCGTCAGGAACAGCGCCGGGCATTCGACCTTCGGCCAGCAGTCCGCATAGACCGCATCCCCGCTGGCAAACGCCGTATAGGCTGCGGAATAGCCCGTCGGATCGACCGCCTGGAGCAGTTCGCGCACCAGCGCGAAAGCTTCGGTTGCTTCTTCCTCCCTGGAGAACCAGCGGGCCAACGGCGCGACACGGTCGAAGTCGCCGGAGCCGATTTCCCTGGCCCGCGCCTCCACCGCTTGCCGTGCAGCCGACCCGCGGCGATGTACGCCGTTCAGCAGCGCGACGCGTCGGAGCTTTTCCGGCGCCGTCGCCACGATACCGCTTGCGATCAGCGCCCCCATCGAATGGCCGGCGACATTTACCGGTCCGACATCGATCTCCTCCAGGAACCGCCGGAACCATGCCACATAGAGGGTCAAGTCAGGCGCATCCTCCAGCGCATCCGAAAAACCGTGGCCGGGAAGATCGACCGCGATCACGCGAAAATCACGCGCCAGCCGGTCGATCTGCGGCTGCCAGGCTTCGATGCGCATGCCGACACCGTGGATGAGAACGAGGGTTTCGTCCCCCTCGCCCCGCTCCAGATAGGCAGCGCCCGAGGGCGTCTTAGACCGCGGCAGGGTTTGCAACATCGTGGCCCAGCTCCTTGAGGTCCTGGTACCGGTCGCCGATGCGGTGATGCGGGCGGCCGCCGATAGAAGCGCCAAGCGCGATGACGATCTCATCGGCCGCCGGCGCATCCGGGATCGCGCATTGAATGGTGAGATAGTGCGAACGGCGGCCTTCGTCATTCTTATCCATCAGCGGGATCATGATGGGTGCATTCGCCGGGCCGCGCGTATTGCAGAAGGCGAGATAGGACTTGGCGCCAACGGCACTGCGGTAGTGGTTGCCGAAGCGCAGCGTGTGAATGAGCGCCGAGGCATGCTCCACTTCACCGTCGAGACCCACCACGGCCGACTTGCCATAGGCTTCGACAGCCTCACCGGAGCCTGCTTCGTCAAGGATCATCTTTGTCAGGAGTTCACCGAGGATGGGGGCGACGGCATGGATTTCCGGCTTCAGGTCCTCAACGAAGCCGCGACCGGCCCAAGGGTTCTTCACGACCGCCATTGCGGCGATCAGCTTGAGCGGCCTGGCCGCTTCCTTGCCGCCCTCCACGAACGTCGTTTCCACATGCAGCAGCGTTTTCCGGACCAGCGTCACCGAGGCATCCTCCTGTCTTTCATCTGCTCATATCTTGGTATACCATCTGACAAAGTGTCAAGCCATTGTGTGTAAGTTTTTTTGCGGCTATGAAGACGACATGACAAAGAACCCGGAAAACCTTGCGGCCCTCCGCATCGAAACCCCGCCCGCAACACTTCGGGAAATCGCGCTTGACCGGATGCGCCGCGCCATTATCGGCGGCCTCTTCGAGCCCGGCGAGCGCCTGGTGGAACGAACGCTGTGCGACCAGCTCGGCGTCTCCCGGTCCGTCATAAGGGAGGTCATCCGCCATCTCGAGGCCGAGGGCCTCGTCGAGATGCTGGCAAAACAAGGCCCGATCGTCGCAACGCTCAACTGGGACGACGCCCGACAGATCTATGAGATCCGTGCGGCGCTGGAATCGACGGCCGTTGCGGATTGCGCAAGGGTTGCCGGGCCGGAGGTCAAGGCGGAACTGCGCAAGGCGATGAGCGAGCTGGAGCGGACATCGAAGCAGAACTCTCCCGTCGGCGTGCTGGATGCGACCACCGAGTTCTACAAGATCGTCTTCGAGGCCGGCGGCAACAACATTGCCTGGGAAATCGTCAGCCGGCTGAACAGCCGCATCTCGCGCCTGCGCGTCATGACGCTATCGACATCGAACCGCATGGCATCGGGGCCGTCACAGATCAGGGAAATTTTCGCAGCGATCGACGCCAACAAACCGGATGCAGCCGCAGCAGCCTGCCGTGCCCATGTCGGAGCGGCGGCGGAAATCGCAAAGACGATCCTTGCCTGATCCTCAAAATGAAAACGCGACCGTCGAAATTCGACGGTCGCGTTTCAATGCATCGATGATCAGGCTGCTGCACGGACCCCGCGGTTCACACCGGTCGCCGTGCCCAGCTCGAACTGGTTCAGCAACTGGTTCAGCGCCTGGACTTCCATTGCCAGCGTGTGGCTTGCGGCCGTGGTTTCCTCGACCATGGCAGCGTTCTTCTGCGTGTCCTGGTCCATCTGGTTCACCGCCGTGTTGATCTGCTGCAGACCCGAGGACTGTTCCTGCGCGGATTCGACGATCGCGCTGACATGCTGATTGATTTCCTGCACTTCCGCCACGATGACATCAAGCGCCTTGCCGGTGTTACCCACCAGTTGAACCCCTTCCTCGACCTGCTGGTTCGATGTCGTGATAAGGGCCTTGATCTCCTTGGCGGCATTGGCCGAACGCTGGGCGAGCTCACGCACCTCCTGCGCAACAACCGCAAAACCCTTGCCGGCTTCACCCGCACGCGCCGCTTCCACGCCGGCATTCAGGGCGAGAAGATTGGTCTGGAAAGCAATCTCGTCGATCACGCCGATGATGTTGGAGATCTGACCGGAGGAGTGCTCGATGCGCTCCATGGCGATCACCGCCTGACGCACGACTTCCCCGGAGCGCTCGGCACCCACGCGGGTGCGGGCAACGAGCTGACCGGCCTCATGCGCCCGCTTTGCGGCATCCTTCACCGTGGTGGTGATCTCCTCGAGGGCAGCCGCGGTCTCCTCGACGGCTGCTGCCTGTTGCTCGGTACGGCGTGCCAGATCGTCCGCCGCCGACCGGATCTCGTTGGCGCCGGCGTCAATGCCGCGGGCATTGTCCGATACGCGCACCAACGCGTCCTGCAGCTTCTCGGCGGAACTGTTGAAGTCGTTGCGCACACCGTCTAGCTGCGCAACGAAGGACTGCTGGATGCGGCAGGAAACATCACCATCCGCCAGCCTCGCCAATGCGTGGGCAAGACTGTCGACGGCGAACTTGATATCGGCCGCCTCCTTGGCTGCGCTGCGGTCTCGGGCGATGCGCTCGTCTTCGCTAAGACTGCGATTCGCTTCCGCTTCCTGCTCAAGCCGCGCCTTTTCCCGGTTGTTTTCCAGCAGCACTTCCAGTGAACGAGCAAGATCGCCGATCTCGTCCTTGACCTGACTATCCTTCAGGGTGACCTGAAGTTCCCCCTGCGCAATCCGCGCCGTCTCGCCGATGACGTTCGAGATACGCCCGATGAAGCGACGCGCAATCAGCCAGCCGGCCAGCGCGAGCAACATCGCGGCCACCACGATGGTTACCGTCGCGTCCCGCATCATCGCATTCATCTGTGCGAAAACCGTGCTCTTCGGCACCGAGACGATCGCATACCACGTCATGTCCGGGGTCAGAGCGACCGGCGATGCAATCGCAAAATGGACGGAGCCGTCCTGCGCGATGATTTCCTTCTCGATACCAGGGTTCGCAATCAACTCGTCCCAGCCGGCCGTTTCCGCGCCGCCATCGGCGAGACCCTTGCCGATCAGTGCTGCATTCGGATGACCGATGATCTTGCCTGCACCGGTCACGAGGCTGATGAAGCCCGTGTCCATCGGATGAATCGTTGCGAGCGCCTTGCTCGTCTCCTGCAGCGAAAGGTCCAGACCCGCGACACCGACCGTCTTGCCATCGATGACGACGGGTTTGGCAACCGAGGTAATCAGGACATCCTTGCCGTCAATGGCGTAGGGATAGGGCTCGATAACAACGGTTTTCTGCAGCGTGAAGGGGAGTTGGTAGTAGTCGCCTGGTCCGGCGGTCGCGTAATCGGTCAACGCGGTATTGCTGATCTTCCCGTCGCCGCCCCGTACCCAATAGGGCACATAGCGGCCGGTCGCATCATAACCCGTCTTGTTGACGAAATCGGCATCCTTGCCGTCAAAGGCATTCGGCTCCCAGCCCGTCCAGAGGGCAAGTATATCCGGATTGCTTTCCAGCATATGCCGGATGACCTGATCGGCCTTGCTGCGATCGACATCACCTGCCTGCTTCATGGTCTCCAGCACCGAGCCTAGTCCATTGATGATATGAACGGTTCCGCCGATTTTCTTTTCCGCCGTCAATGCTTCGGCCTGCGCAATCTGGCGCATGTGCCCCAGGCTGCTGCTCCTCGCATCCTCGTAGGCTCGATAAAACAGAACGGACGATGCCGCTATCGTTGCAGCAATACCACAAAATGCAACCGCAAATATATTTCGCCCGGTCGTCGATTTAAACAGCATTTCACCCTCTTTGCTTTCATTTACTTCGCATCGGCCCACCCAGAACCCGACACGAACAGCTATCCCAAGCAAAAGAGTAAAATTTTATCTTTAATAAATTGCCCTACGGGTTTTTCCGACGCTACTGAGCAGAGCGATACCAACCTCGCCAGCTCTCATGGGGTGTTTCGGCGGCGCTTCAGCGGCCGTTACAATGCAGCCGACGTCCCGCATCTTCAGAAGACACAGATACGTGCAGTCGCCTAGACGCCGAGAGAAATCGCCATCCCCTCTGGCGTGGCATACATTGCCATGTTCCGGCGCGACAGATCCAGGTGTGCGCGAACCAACACTTCCGCGCGATCGGCATCGTGGTTTGCGATCGCGTCGATTATCTCGTCATGCTGCCGGGATGCCTCGTGAAGTTCATCCAGCATGCGTGCATTGCTTGGCTTGTAGAAAATCTTCCCGATGCGGGCATGATCGATCAACAGCCGACGCAGGCTGGGCAGAACATATGTATTGTTTGCAATCTCGCCGATGCGAAGATGAAACCTGTCATTGTGGAAGACGCGGCCATCGACATCATTCTGATGAACGGCATCACGGAAGCTATCCTGGATTTCCCTCAACCCTGCAATGTCAGCTTTCGAGGCGTGCTCGGCCGCCAATCGCGTGGCCGCGACATAGATCATCGGCGCTATCAGGAAGAAATCGCGCAGAGACTGATAACTCATCGATGCAACGCGTGCCGGACGATTTGCCTCCAGCTCGATGAAGCCCTCGCCCGCCAATTGCCGCATCGCTTCCCGCACGGGAGGACGAGACAAGCCGAACTCTTCGCTGAGGGCGACTTCGTCGAGAACAGATCCTGGGGCGATCTGCATCGTCAGAATGCGCTGGCGTAAAGTGCTGCTGAGGATCGTCTTTCGATCCGGCCCGGCACTCGGCTCACCAACGGACTGATTGTCTGCCATATCGTCTCCTC
>NZ_CAMLFY010000021.1 GCF_946479415.1 uncultured Shinella sp.
CGAGATCCTGTCAAGTGACTGGAGTTCAGACGTGTGCTCTTCCGATCTAAAGGTTCGGGTGAAGCGCGCGGGCGACCAGCAGCGGGGCGAGCGCATTGACGCGCATGACCTCGAGGAAATCGTCCGACTCCAAAGACGAAAGACCACCGGTATCGCCCCGGATCGCGGCATTGTTGATGACGATATCGATCGGCTGCCCGGCGAGCCTTTCACCAAGTGCGGCGATGGAACCGGCATCCGCCACATCAAGCGGCAAGGCACCGTCCACCGCCTGCCGCATGCAACGGATCACGCGCCAGCCGGCCGCCGCATAAAGATCGGCGAGCGTGCGGCCAAGGCCGCGGCCTGCCCCGGTGATCAGCACCGTTCCGGCGGGGTTCTCAGCGGTGTTTGACATCATATTTCTTCTCGATCAGGCTGACGAGACTTGCGGCCGCCAGCGTCAGCAGGATGTAGAGGATGGCCGCCGAATTATAGGGTGCAAACGGCAGGAAGCTCGCCGACTGGAACTCGCGCATGCGCTGCGTGATGTCGCGGATCGACAGGATCGACAGGAGCGACGTGTCCTTCAGGATGGCGATCAGCTCATTGCCGAGCGGCGGAATGACGATGCGGAAGGCCTGCGGCAGGATGACGAGCCGCGCCGTCTGCCAGCGGTTGAGCCCAAGGCTTCCCGCCGCCTCGATCTGGCCGGCCGGAATGGCATTGATGCCCGAGCGGAAGATTTCTGCGAGATAGGCGGAATAGGCGATCGCCATGGCGACGATGCCGCGCACGAGGTTCGGCGGATCGAAGACGCCGGCCGTCGCATCCTTCAGGGCGCCCGACAGCGGCAGGCCGACATAGAGCACGATGACGAGCATGGGGATGCCGCGGATCGTATCGACGATGAATTCCGAGCCGATCGACAGCGGATGACGGCCATGCAGGAAGCCGCCGAGCGTCAAAAGGCCGATCGCGATGGCGACGACGGCGAAGGTGATGTCGGCGGCGCGGTCGCGGTCGTTCAGCGCCTCGACCTGCCAGAGGCGCGGCCAATCGGCGGGAACGGCGGCGGCCGGCAGCAGCGCGCCGCTGACGTCCTCCTTCTTCGCGACGGTTTCGATTGCCTGTTCCGGCGTGACGAAGGTGCGCACCGGCGTTTCCGTCGCCGAGCCGCCCTCGTACTGGCCGAAGCGCACGGCGCTGATCAGACCGGCCGGCGTGTTGGTGACGATGCCGATCTTGCCGTCCAGCGTGCCGGCCAGCACATAGCTGTCGCGCGGCTGCAGCAGGAACCAGGCCGAAAGCGCGGCAAACAGCGCGGTCATGCCGATGAACAGCACAAGGCTCTGGCGCGAATAGCGCAGCTTCAAGAGCCCGACCCAGACAAGGCCGAGAATGGCCGCGAGAATATAGGCGGCAATCGCCGCACGGATGGTCGTGGCGAGACCCGAGGCAAAGGCAAGATGGGCGAAGAGGAAGACGAAGACGAGGCCGGCGCCGTTGACGGTGCCGAGGATCCAGGCGCCAGCCCGGCCTGCCGGACTTTCCGATCGCGTCGGCGCACGGCTGCCGGCAAAGGTGAGGCCGAGACCGGCGAGAAGCAGCACAGCATAGGCCGGCCACAGCCAGGCTTCCACGCCGCGCACCATGAGGTCGGCCGCCTCCGTCAGCTGGCGCGGCGTCGCACCCTTGACGACGAGATCGGACTTGAAGGAATCGACGCCGTTCGCCACCACCGATGTGATGAAGGGATGCACGAGATCGCCGGCCAGGATCGCCACCGTCGCGAGCAACCCGATAAGCCCCGCCGCCAGCGTCAGCCGCGGCCGGGCCGCCTTGAGACGCGAGAGGACGAGCACGGCGAAGCCGGCGGAAAACGCAATGGCCAGAAGCAGGAAGCCCGGCACGAAGATACCAGAGCCCAGCTCGATGCCGAGGATGGCGCGCAGCGAGCGCTGATAATCCGGCGAGGAGGCGAAAAGATAGACGATGAAGGGCAGCGCGGCCAGGATCACCAGGTTGCTGGGTCTCACGCTTCTGACGAACGACATTGCGGCCTCCTGCGCCAGGGCGTCACGCCGCACGGCGCCGATGCCCTCTCAACTGCTTTTCAGCTCCAAGGCGAAACCCGCCGGAACCATCTGGACATGAAAAGAACCGCCGGAAGCGCCCGCACAGCGCCTCCGGCGAAGGGACCTTACTTGAGGCCCCAATATTTGGCGACGAGCTTGTCGAGCGTGCCATCGTCCTTGATCGCCTTCAGGCCTTCGTTGAAGGCGGCGATGTTCTCGTCGCCCTTGCGGAAGACGAGGCCGAGCGGATCGGATTCGAGATCCTTGATCGAGGCGACGAGCTCGCCGGCGAATTCGCGCTCATAAGCGGCGGCATTGGCGCCATTGATCACGACGCCGTCGACGTCCTTGTTCTTGAGCGCGATAATGGCGGCGCTGAAGCTGTCATAGGCCGCGACGTTTTCCTTGCCGACGACGCCTTCGGCGACCTGCGCATCCGTCGTATTGGCCTGGGCGGAAAGCTTGCGGCCCTCGGCCTTGAACTTTTCCAGCGTGATGCCCTGATCTTCAGCGCGCGTCAGCACGGCCTGGCTGTTGACGATATAGGGATCGGAGAAATCCATCGCCTTCTTGCGCTCTTCGGTGATCGAGACACCGGAGGCGACGAGATCGAAATTGCCCTGGTCGAGCGCAGCGAAGATGCCGTCCCAGCCCGTCGTCACGAATTCGGCCTGGCAATTTATCTTGGCGCAGATGGCATTGACCACATCGACATCGAAGCCGACGATCTGGCCGCTGGCCGGATCGACGCTCTCCATCGGCGGCGACGTCGTGTCGGACCCGACCTTCAAAAGCTTGCCGCCCAGATCGGCCGCATGGACGCCGCCCGCCGCAAGAACGGCCAGCGCCAAAGTCGCAACGAATTTCCTCATCTCTTCCTCCTCAACCATCGACACCGCCCCAAATGGCCGGCACTCGACAAATCCCCCGGCAGGCACATAAACGCCTCTGCCATTCTTGGAGAGAATGTAACAAGGAATAAAAACGTTTTCAATAAAAATATAAACGTTTTTATGGTAAAATCTTGATGCGGAGCAACAAGCACTAGGGCTGGCGGAACAAAAGCAGGAAATTCATGGGGAAATCACGTCAGACGGCTGGAGCGGGTAGCGGGAATCGAACCCGCGCGTTCAGCTTGGGAAGCTGACAGGCTACCATTACATCATACCCGCAGGGCAGCGCCGAGGCCGCAGTCATTCAACAGTTCGTTGGGTGTGTCAAGCGGAGGGGTTGAGTGGAGCCTAAGGGCGGCAAGATCTGCACCGCATTACCGCAGCTCGGCACTACATCATCTTAGGCTGAATATTTACTGCAACTTATGATTTTGCCATGAACACTCGGCGGAGCATTCGCAAGGCTGACGTCCCCTCCACACCAAGGACGATAGACGGATAAAGCTTGCGGGATGAGATCGTCCTACAACCTCAAAGTGGCAATATAGCCGGCACCGCCAGTATCGAAGCCTCCTTGTTCGCATGCATCTCGTTTTCAACTCTGTAGTTCAACATAAACGGTCCAGCCTTTAAACAATTTCAATCTGACCTAGGGTTGCAGTTACATAGCAAATCCCTTAGTGCTTTCTACCTCGCATGGCAGGGAGGATTCTGCGGGTATGAGTGACGGAACTGAGCCCGATACGGCATTCAAAATGCTTTCCAGCAGTAATAACGCAACCGGCATCTATGTCTTCGGCTCTATTGGTGAAACGATGGTCGGCGGTTCGGGTACGGATTACCTGGAACTCAGCCTGTCATCTTTTACGACTCCGATTTCGTTACGATTGACGGATCAGGAACTCTCAGCGGTCGATCTTGGGGCGAACACGAACATACAGGGTTTTGAAACATTCAATCTCGTCACAGGAAGTGGCGCAGACACGCTGGATTTGCGCAATTTCACCCTGAAAACCTATGCCTTCGATGAGTGGAACACTCCAGATAGCTCTTTCGATCTATCCGCAGGCAAGGACGCGGTTTTTGTTTCATCCGCGACGAGAGGAACCGCAGTTATCTATAACGCTGAGGTCCTCAACGCTGATTTTTCACTCTTCGATCGACACGTTACAATTTACGGAGGGGGCGTTTGGACAGTCGAAGATGACATCAATATTCAGTTCGCTGCCGGTCAACTCACCGCAATCACGGCAACAGGTGGTTCCGGCGACGATACGCTTTCGGGCACCGAAGGTTCAGACAAACTTAGCGGCGGCGCGGGTAAAGACCAAATCAAAGGAAAAAATGGTGCTGATACCCTGATTGGTGGCACTGGAAACGACGAGATCGATGGTGGCAAAGGCGAAGATCTGGCCATTTATTCGGGCTTGCGCGCGAATTTCCTCATCACACGCAACGGAGACGGCACCGCCTATATCCGGGACCTACGATCAGGCAAGGCGAACCTCGGGACGGACAAACTCGTCAATGTCGAAAACGTCAAATTCGATGATGGACAATTTATTATAAGTGACATCGCCACCAATCGCGCTCCTTATGAACTCGAATTCGGCAATCAACAAATTTCCGAAAAGACGCCTGTCGACTCTCTCCTGGGGTTTATCGGCGCTTTTGACCCGGATGGCGATCGTATAACATACAGCCTGTCTTCCAATCCCGGCGGCAAGTTCAAGATCGTCGGCAGTGAAGTTCGACTCAATGCTCCGCTCGATTACGAGACGACAAAAAGCTACAGCATCACGATCGTTGCAACGGATACTAAGGGAGCAAGTACATCTGCGAGCTTCGTATTCGATGTGCTCGACATGGATGAGGCACCCGTCATTTCATCAAACGGCGGTGGATCAACAGCATCAATTACCGTCGATGAAAACACGAAAGCCGTTACCAAGGTTGTTGCAGCAGACCCCGAGCGGAAGCCGGTGACCTATTCAATCTCCGGTGCCGATTGGGCTCTTTTCAATATCGACACCAAGACCGGAGCCCTTACTTTCAAGAAAGCTCCGGACTACGAAACGCCCCGAGACGCCGGCAAGGACGGCATCTATGTCGTGAAGGTCTGGGCCAGCGATGGCTGGGCAAGCGGCAGTCAGATCATCAAAATCAAGGTCGACGACGTCAATGAGGCGCCGAAGAACATTACTCTTAAGGGCACGACAGTCACTGAAAATGCTACTGTCGGCACGATCGTCGGCACGTTTTCGGCCGTGGACCCCGAAGGCGGCAAGTTGACCTACAAGTTAAAAGATGGTGGCAGTGGGTTTTTCAAGATCGTCGGCGACAAACTGATCGTCGCCAAGGCACTCGACTACGAAAAGACCCATTCAGACACTATACAGATTCAGGCGAGAGACGAAAGCGGCCTGTACACAACGAAGATTTTCTCAATTAATGTCCAAGATATCGCGGAGATTCGGGCACCAATTGATGGCGGCGTGATCAAGGGCGGTAGTGGGTCGGATATTCTAGAAGGCCGAGCTGGCAACGACACCCTGTTTGGTGGTGCTGGTCGTGATATTCTCAAAGGTGCGCGCGGTAGCGACAAGCTGTATGGGGGGAGCGGCGCCGACGATCTCTATGGCGGCAATGGTCAGGACATCTTTGTGTTCAAATCACAGGCCGACCTGACAACATCAATCAACGTAACCGATACGATCTTCGACTTCTCTCAATCCCAGAAGGACGTCATCGACCTGTCTGCCATCGACGCCAATATTGGGAAGAGCGGAAATCAGGCCTTCACTTTTATCAAATCGGATGCCTTCACCGGTAAAGCAGGAGAGCTTCGCTACGAGAAGAAAGCATCGGAGACCTATGTCTACGGCGACACCGATGGAAATGGGAAGGCAGACTTCGTCTTACATTTTGATGATGCTCTCAATCTAGCAAAAGCCGATTTTCTGCTATAGGCGATCACGAGGCAATCCATGAATGGATTGTAGCGCTGGAAACGGCGCTACATCCCGATCTGGAAAGTTTCGCCCGCATCCCACCGACATCCTCAAAGCTCTCGCCTGCCCTCTTCCACCCACAGGCCTCACAAAAGCTATTACCTGCCCATTAAACCCAGCAAGCTCAAGCCTGTGACTGCCACCAAGCATCGCGTTGTGCAGAAGACATGTCCCAATAGGTGAGAGCACCCTTTTCCGTCAGCGTCGCGCCCTCGATGAACGCTTTGACGATGACGTCCTGTTCCATCCCTTCAAGCTTTTCGCAGATCGCCAGAGCGGTATCGATTTTGGATTTTCCAGCGTCGATCATTTTCCATCCTTCCGCGATCGCTACTGCGATGACAGCCTTGTCGGTCGAAACGGTTGCAGTCGGTTTTGCCTTGCTCATGTCGCCTCTCCTTGTTCGGTGAGACGAGGGTCCATTTTGTCACCGGGTTAGACAACGCGGATCGAGATGCGGCAGGGGAGGAATAAATCTCAAATCAGACCTTCCTTGAGACGACCGCAGGCATTTTCAAAAACGCGATTTAAATTGCTCCGGAAAATCGAGGAAATTGGTCAGCACCCTCGCCTGAAATTGGTCTCGAATGACGCCTGTTCCTTTGGAAGACCATGCTGGAACGAGGTGGGCGGTTCCTGGTGCCATTCGGGTGCACCGCAATTCGTCACGACCAAGCACGAGACCAATGCGTAAAAATCGGCTCACAAAAGGTCCGTTCCTTTCGAGAACTGGTGCGATTTCTGTGCTGCTCGCTGGCAAAAATTCCGAGGAAATTCGCGAGCAGGAACGCTCTTAAATCACTGATTATATTTGTAAATATGCAATTACAACCAGTTTATACAACCATTGCGAGTAGCCTTGGGAAGCTGACAGGCTACCATTACATCATACCCGCAGGGCAACGCCGAGGCCGCAGTCATTCAACAGTTCGTTGGGTGTGTCAAGCGGAGGGAGGTGCAATCGGCTGGCAGAACGGGAGGCCTGCATCCGCTTGCAGGGTTCGATCGAGCCTTGTCCGGCAGATCGATGATAAACATCCGGAGGCGAGAATTGCCTTCCTGCCTCTTCTGATCCTGGCCTACAATATTGGCTCCCAGCGTCCTTGGGAAAAGGGATTATGAGCCGCAATTTTTCTATTGCGCTTAAGACATACCCAATAGCACTTTTTCAGAGATGTTCATCAATCGAACGGCATGGAAAAGCGGCCGCACGCGCCATCGCAATCTCAATACCGGCTGATACGCACCAGGCGATTGAGTTTAAATCTCAATAGCAATCATAACCATCCAAATTGCGCAAGAAATTCAACGGGCCATTAACTTCTGAGTTGCGACGCCGACCGCTTCAATATACGAGCTGTTCGCACGCAAAAGTTGCGATCTTGTTTGAGCATCCCATCGATTCGACTGGATATCGAGTGTTCGCGCAATGGAATAGGGGTTTGGAGACGTGAAAAAAAGATACCTGCTTCCGGGTTCCGTAGCCGCTTTGCTGCTGGCCATCGTTGGTGTGACCCATATTCTCCGTGTGATCTCAAGCCTCTCTGAGAAACCCGTGCAATATGTCCCGCCCGCCGGCATGACGATCGTCAAAGGAAGCGGACCGCTCGGGTGCGATTTTTCCGCGGTCGATAGCCCGATCCTGACAGGTACGTTGCGGCAGGTCGATAGACCGGACACAAAGATTCAGTTGCCGCGCACCTATCTGCCTGGGCCGTTTTATCCAAAGGACGGTCAGATCGGTGCGGACGGCACGTTGCTGATGCATATGCAGGTCGAGCGCTTCACGCCCTATCCCATCCAAGACATGCGCGGCAAGATCGCCAAGGGCGAGGATGACTGGATCATGCTTCTCATCACGCAAATAAAACCCTTGGAATGGATTGCGCAATTTACCGCAGAATTCAATTCCGGGAAAGAAAAAGGGACGAGGTTCACCGAGATCCCGCAAGCAAACGGGTTGCTGAAGCTTGATTACGCTCCTCTTACACTACAAAAAGACACGTATGTTGCCCGCGAAAATAGTCATGTGACGGACGTCATCGCCTGCTTCGTTAACAATGATCCCCAGACTAAGCTCTACCCCAATTGCCAGCATATGACGTCGGCATCCGGGATCGATATCGAGATCGTTTATCCCATGCGCGAGCTGAAGAACTGGAAGGTGCTCCGCGAGCGAACTCGGAAATTCATTGCCTGCATGATTGTAGATACCAATTCATTGAAAAATAAAGGGAACTGAGAATTCCACAAGTCATCGGGGATAAAGAACTGGCAGTACTGGCGCTTGGTGGCGTAAGCAACCGCACCCTATCCGGCTCCGAAGCCAACCTCTTCCTCTTCGCTTCCGCTCTTTCTCGGGGTGTCGCTGTCAACAACGAAGAGATGGCGAGCGTTGGTCTTGCACTCATGCGAGCTGATTTTGCGGCTCGCCAAAGTTTCACTCCGCCGTAAAATTGCCCTATGGTGTAGCGCCAAACCGTCGGCGTCATCGATGAGACCCGACCTTCGCATTGCGGGTCGGATCCGACGATCCTCAAGGCAGAAAGACCGACAGATGCTCGAAGACGTGGTTTGGTTGCAGGTGGTCCGTGAGCTGGTCAAAGTCATCGAAGCCATCGGGCAATGGCAGGCCGACGCCCTTGATCCCATCCACCATTACGACACCTCCCCAAGCCAGCTGAGTAGTGGATTTCTCCAAGACCTCCCTGACCGTCATACCGGCCCACAATTTTCCCTCGTAACGGCCATCAAACCTGGAGTTGCACATTACCGAGTAGATTTATCGGCCTTCGTCATAGCCGACGGTGATGAGTCCATTGTCGATGGATACGATGCCCTCGAAGACTTCCAGTACACGATGGCTCCGCAGAGCGTCGATCACGTCGTCGATAGAGGTCTGAAGCGCAATGCCGCCGAGTGAAATGGCCGGGACGATATCGTTGGTCAGTTTCATGTTTCAAAACTCCAGCCGGTGGGCTCTCCGTCCCCGTCGTTGACGGAGATTTCCATCACTGCGGTGATCTTCATGAACAACACAAGGATGGCGGTCTCGACGCCCTCGCGAACGACTATCAGTGGCTGCAGAATGCAATTCAGTTGCCGATTGCGCCCCAACACCGGATCGTTCGCCTCCAACACCAGCACCTCGAATAATGTCGGCGTCAGCAGATCCATCCCCTCATATGGCTTACGGCCGTTTGCGGGGTTATTGCCGCCTCAGACAACATTTCTTCCCTTGTTTCACCCGGATTGGGATCATATCCACCGAGCATGACGGTGGTTTTCGTGGCCGCCGCGCCCGTCGATTGCAGGGAGCAGGTCCTCCTGTTTTGTGGGACGCCGCAGCCTCGAACACACTCTCATTGAGAGGCTTGTCCGAGGTACGATGAGGACGACATCGCTCGAACCGGGCAAAGGCGAACATGGCAGGCACAATTGGAGGCATATTTTCATGCTGAAATTTCCCGGTACCGCGATCACCGCGACAGATACATGCTATTCCACCCAAAGCGGTCCATGGGGGCTTGCGTCCATTTCCGTCGGCCTGGCAGCATTCGAGTTCGATGCGGAGACACACGAAACCCTCCTGCAATGTGACCAGATCAATCTTGATCTCGATGATCTTTACGCTCTGTCCGGCAAGAGCTTCGAGTTTCCCCTCAACCCCGAACCAGGCTACATCGACGGCAGCATCTATCTGTTCGGCGTGCATGTCGTCTTCCTGACGGAGCGCCTGTCATTTGGCGCCGCGGGTGAGGAAACAATCCCGCTGAGAATCGATGGCATACTTGAGTTCAGCAGCAGTGGGCTGACCCGATACGAAGACGTTGCACTTTCTCTTGAAACCGCTCTTGATTTGCCACTGACGTCTTGCCAACTCGTGTCGTTGGCAGAGGATGCAGTCGATCGGGTCGCAGCACGATCGCAACGTGACATCGGCAAGGTCATGGCGCTGCTCGCCGAAAATCGGCATGTCAGGGGTCGGCTTGGCGAACTCAATTCGGAGGTACGCAACATCCTCAAAAAGCGGGAGCTTGGGTGAAGACCTAGCCCCACTCTAGTTGGAACCTGGATCACCCCATATCGACCAATGCCCGGTATTTGATCCATGGGCAACCTGGGTTTCGCCAAGGGTACTATGCGCATCGGTGCCGTCGGTCTTGCCCGACCCTGCTTTGCGAGACCTTGAATTCCAGAATGCGAAAAAGATGAAACCCGCCAGACCGCCGAGGCCAAGCAACGTCATGACCGTGTTTCCCATCAGGACTTCCCCTGAGTTGCGCGCTAGAGACAGGACCATATCACATGAGCGCTCATCCCGAATACGATGACTATGTGTATATTGTCGATGTCCTGGCGACAGGGAGCGACGAGCAACTGGATGAACTGGAAAAGCTTGTCGACGGGTTTCCAGAGGGAGCCGCCAAATATCTGGGCCGGTCCTGGATAAGAACTGCAATTGCGAGCGGATCTCTGAATTCCATTGAGTGGATGCTTCAGCATAAAATCGACCTGTCCTTTCGGGACGAAGAGGGCTACACGGTTCTCCACGCCGCACTCGAACGGGCGGGGCAGGACAAATATTCCGTTCTTACTCTCCTCCTCGACAAAGGCGCGCCCGTGAATGCCCATGGCATCAACGACTGGACGCCCGCGCACATGGCAGCGGTTCAAGACGAGGTCGAGGCGCTGAAGCTGCTGATCGAACATGGCGCGGATCTGTCGATCCGCACACGTATCGACGATTATGAGACGCCGCTGGAAGAAGCGCGCAGTCGTGGATGTATGGCATCGGTCCAGCTTTTGGAGAACCTGGCAGACCCGTGATGGCCGACACCCTGTTCCCTTATCCGCTGGGAGCAGGATTTACTCCGGTGCTCTGCGCTACCGCCATGCCGGCCCGTGCGATCAAACAATCGGGCGTGCAATGAACCGGAATTTTCCCGGACGGTCCGATAAATTCGACGTCCGGGTAAATATGCAGCCGTGGCAGCAGGCGTTGCAGCACTCTTTTGCAAGCCGAAGCGTTGACATCCTCTTCGCCGGTCAGGCGGCCGACGAGGCGCATGAACCAGCCGTCATAGGCCTCCACATAGAGAAACCACCGCGGCTGCGCCGGCACGTGCGGCTGCGTATCGCGGCAAAGCCAGATTGCGCGCGCATGGGCAAAGAGCGGCTGCAATGCGCCTTGCAGCAATGCGAGTTCCGAAGCCTCCATCCCATGCGCAAACCTGCCGGGGGAGATGGACTGCGCGGCATGCTCGCCCATCCACAGAGCATCGGCGCTGCGCCTATGGCACTCGGCACCCTGCCTGTCGCCGGAACGCAGGCAGAGCTCGCAGAGATGGCGGTGTGCCGTATAGGCCGAGGCCGATGGGTCCCGGCTGATGCGGAACCATAGGGCAATTGCACCAGCCACGTCACCGCTCCTGTCGAAATCGTCGGCCCTGAGTTCAAGAAGCGCCAGGTCGTTCGGTGAATGCTGTAATCCTTGCTCGATCGCCTCGCGACGAAGGGAACCTCCAGCATCGAACGTTTCCGCCAGTCGCGCCAAAAGCCACCAGTCATGCGCGTCGAATGCCTGTTGCTTTCGGCGATGCAGGAGGTTCGAGAACTCGCCATATTGGCGCGAATACCTGTTTTTGACGTCGTCCCAGGTTTGCCTGGCGTTTTCACGCCATTGGGCGTCAAGCTGCGCGGCGATGCCGGACACCCGCCTCCCCAACCATTCCGCCGCCGCCGCGTTCTCCTCCAGCTTCCAGGGCAGACGATCAGGCAGCGAACCGGAAGGGTCGAAACCGGTCGCGGCAACCCGTTCGAAGAGGGATGGATGCGTGCTGCCGGCGTCCGGCTTTTCGCAGAGGCTTTCATGCAGCCAGACGGCAGCCTGCGCACCATCGCGCGGGCGGCTTCCGGCAGGTTCCGCGAGAAGCTCCGAAAACGGCCTGGCTGCGGCAAGGTCGTCTTCCCCGGCAGACCCATAAACGCCCGGCCAGAACCCGCCGGCCATCGCTTTCTGCCGCAAAGCCAGCGCGAGCTCCGTCTCCAGGGCAATCGCCGCACCGCACACCTCGATGGCTTGCGCATCAGCAACCCTCTCGCAGCGGCGCGAGAATTCCAGCGTCTCGCGCATCAGGCGCGGCACATACCAGGATAGAAACAAACGCAGCGGCGCCGTAATCAGCCGGTGGTTCCGCTCATGTAGATCGCCGAGCGCCGCCCAGCGCCGGCGCGCCATATAGGCCCATCGGGCGAAATGGCCGTGCGATCGGGAAATATGCGCATATTCGTGAACGATGACCGCTTCGGCCTGGGCTTTCGTTAGCAGGGCGAGAAGCGGCAGGCCAAGCACCAGAACATGCTGCGGCGATCCGGACCGGGATCCCGTCTGGTAAATGGATGCATTGAGTTCGTCATTGACATAGACCGCCGTAAAGGCTGGCGCGTCGCAGGCCAATCGCAACCGTTCAAGATCGGCGAAGAGGACCGGAACGTCATCAGGCTTCAGCAAGATGCCATCCGAGACCGGTGGCGACGGCGGCACCGCGCGGGCGCGCAGCACCATCAACCCATAAAAAACCCACGTCACCGACGGCAGGGCGAGAATGGCGAGAAGCAGCGGCGACCTCACGAAGAAGACCAGCAGAAGCGGCGACAAGACCAGCAGGACACCGGAAATCAACAGAACGGCATCGCCGAAAGCCAGCCATATCACGGCGCGCCATCTGCCTTCATGCGGTGGCGTTGGGCGCCTTGTCATTGGTTCTTCGGCGGTAGATGGTCGCTCGAAAGTTTGTTGCCGAAGAAGGCCCGCATCGCCCGCCCGGCCATTTGCCAGCCGCTCGAACCATAAACCTGCGTTTCCATCCAATCGAGCGACGAATGATCGGGGAAAAGCTCCTTGTATCGATCAAACCACTGCATGGCGACAAACTCGCTCTTGGGAACGCCATCGCCGTATTTATAGGCGAGGACGACCTCTCCATAGGCCTCTCCGGCAAGATGATCGTCGTCATGGCCAATAAGGGATTTCATGTTGGCAACGGCCTGCTGCTTTTCTTCCGCAGTTCCATGCCGACGGCTGACACTTGCTACCTTGATCGCGGATACCGCCACGCCGCCATGCATTGCCCTGATGTAAAGATTGCGAACCCGCTCGAAGTTATCGCGGATCGTCAGGTCGGTTTTTTGAACGTTTTCAAGGCGCCAAGCGCAATTGTAGAGTGCAACCGGGTCGCCTTCCTCGACGGCCCGCTCAAGCCAGTGATCCGCTTGCTCCTCGTCAAGCAGGTGTGGTTCGGTATCGTCCCGGGAGCCCCTGGCTATGTCATACATGCTGGCCGCCGCCGCATAGACGCGCCGTTCCGCCAAGGCGCGCGTCAGATAAGCCGATTCATCCTGGAAGCCACCGTCCCATATCATCCGGCAGGCATGCATCGGCGTGAATTCGTCCGGTTCGTAAAGCGGCGCCAGCTCGGCCGTCCGGTCGATCAACCGCGTGGCGATGACGGGATCTGCCTCTATGCCCCACATGCCGAACTGCCAGGCAAAGGCCGCCATGGTCAGCATCGTCGGTTCATCGAAACGGCGCACCGCGGTCTGCAGCACGCGCGCGTAGGCGCCCTCCACATCCTCGCAATGGTGGATCAGCATCAAGTTGGTGAAGTCCCGGAACGGACCGTCCACAGCGGGATAGGTTGCCGGCTCCTTGCAATAGCGAACGGATTCAACATGGCGCTGATGCGCCAACGCTTCGTTCTGCAATGAATAATGGCTGAAGTTGGCGTATTTGCCGAGAGCAATGAACCGCAGCCTGTCGGACATATCCCGCGACAGCCACCGGTCGAACATCTTCTTCCGGTCGGCGACGGCACGAACGTCGCCGGGTTCGGGATAGTCGGGAATCGTCAGCGTGTCGTGAACGCCCGGCCACCGAACGGCGTTACGTTCCTTCTCGGTGAGTTGGGAACATAAGGGACCCGACGCGAATTTCTCGACCTCAGCTTCCGAGCCGCCCCAGCGGGCACTGAGATATTGCGAGTAATCCGCAAGCACATCCACCCAGCCGGGCTTGATCGACAGGCAGTAACGCAGCCAGTAGTAGCCGGGATCTTGAATGTCCGCCTCCTGCACCGGCGGCGCGGAAGCGGGCAGCGTTGCGGTGACGATACCGGGTGGCTTCAGCCCGTGCCGCGCAAGCCGGGCGCAAACCGCCTCGTAAAGTTCCGGCTCGAACTCATCGGGCTGCATGGTGTTTTTAACCGGCCCACCGTCAAACAGCGCATCGACGAAATCCGGCTGGCCGAGATACTGGCAAATCTGCACCATGATTTCGCAGGCAAGTGCCGGCCTCTGCGAAAGCGTCATTGCCTTCAACAGATATTCGGCCGCATTGATACAAGCCATATGGGCCGCGATCCACTGATCCTCACCCACCTCAGACGCCCATGACGCCGTGCGGATATCGCAGGCCCGGCGAAAGTAATAATGACCGAAAATCAACTGCGCGTGGTAGGAAGCCGGGCGCGATCGAACCCAGTCATTCAGCAATTCGAGCCTCGAAACCGCGTCCACGCTCGCATTGTCGAAAACGGCGGAGCTGGTTGCAAGGAAGGCGTAGCGATCGTCCGGAACGGCATGGGGTTGCCACCATGCATCCTCCAATTCCGCCAAAAAGCGCTCGACCGCATCGAAACGACGCTCAAGCATCGCCTTCCGCAACTCTTCCTGCTGGCGTAGGCGGATCCACTGCGGCTCATCCAGCGACAAGGGAGGCGAGCTTGTGACGACCTGCATGAATGGCTCCTCAAGAAATTTATTAAGATTACGATTTCGATTCGCTTCATGAATCTGTGACAATGATGGCTTCTTATTGCAACTGCTTGGCGAAGCCCAACAAAACCTGTGGATGACGCTTGCTGCCGACTGCCGATGCGAAAGAATGGTATGCAACCTCTTACCCAAACCGATGCAAAGCGGCTGATGTTTGAAGCCGCAATTGCCAGAACCCGTGACGATCTTTTCCTGGCCTGTTCCAATTCGGACGAACGCTTTGACGGCTTCGCCCGCATGTGCCTGTTTCGCGCCGAAAAAAGTCCGGCCTGGACCTATTTCGACCTGCCGGTCACTATTTCGGGCGCAACCCTGTTCGTGCCGAAGGCAGGTCCAGCGACGGCGGCCGAACCGACAAGCTATGTCTTTCTGGCCGAGGACGGGGATGTTTTCCATCTGCCCATCGGGCGTGAGCCGGAAACCGAACGGATCGCCGGATCGGGCCTCTGGAGCGACGATTCCGAGGGATGGGGCTACTTGAGCGCCATCAAGCAGATCGGCGACAGGCTTTACGCCTGTGGCGGCGGCGGTCAGGTCTATCGTCGATCGAAGATGAATCAATGGGAGCACATCGACGAGGGCCTCTTACGAGACAGGGCCGGCACGCATAGCCTCACCCTCGGGGTAATCGCTGGCCCGAATGAAGACGAGATCTATGTCGGCGGTTGGCGCAGCAATGTGGATGATGGCGTCCTGCTCGGGCGGGATAACCACGGCTGGACGGCTGTGGCGCACGACATTCCGAAAATCAGCGATATCCACGTCGAGCACGAAGCTTCGATATGGGCTTGCGGTCGGCACGGCACGCTGTTGCATGGCAATTCCAGCGACGGCTTCAAAAGCCTGCTTGCGCCCGTACGCGGCCGTCAATATCTGAGCGTCGCCCTCTATGGCGGTCAGGTTTTCCTCGCGACGAATCTCGGCCTTTACGTCTATGCCGGCGGTTCCGTCAGCCCCGTCAGGACAGGACTGGTGCCGGAACACCGGGATGGCCACATCCTCGAGGTCATCGACGGTGTGCTGTGGTCCATAGGCTACGAGGATGTCTTGCGTTTCGATGGCATCGTCTGGGAGCGCATTGCGTTTCCCGGAAATCCGCCGATTGGATGACGGACTATGGCCGCGTCGAAACGGGATCTGGAGCGGGCGGAAGAGGTGGCGCCTGCCGAATCCCCGCCCCAAGCCTCGTGAAAAGGCGGATTATCTCGGCCTTGCTCGTGGGATCAAGATACACTTCTCTATCCGTTTGCCGGGCGTCTCTACCAAGGGAGATACGCTTGTCCTTTGGAGCTTTCGAAGCGCATGTCCATTGCCACGATGTATGCAAACCAAGGGCCGTGAAAGCCATCTACCGCGAAGCGGAAAACGTCACCGGCGCTGTTGTCGAATAGCCGCTGGCGCAACTCGTCCGGCAGCGTCTCCGGCAAGGGCTTCGAGAAGACCTCCCTGCCTGTGTCGGTCTTCCAACTGGCGGGGCAGTCGATGTAGCCCACGCCGATGAGTTCTATTTGCAACTGGTAGCCGCGGCTTATATCCAGCGTGCCCCTGATCAGGGCACGGGTTTCGTCGAGGCTCACCAGATAGAAATCCATCCATGGGTACTCCATGATGGCTGCGTTGAGCGCCCGCTCGTGCGTTTTATGGTCCATGGCCACCTCGAAATTGAAGCCTTGAAGGTCATTGGATATCTTCCTTCCATTGCCGGATGCGGGCAACGCTGTGGTCGATAATGCCGAGCAAGGTTCTGCATGGAGGTTATATGTTCAGAGTTGTTGCCGACAGTGCCGCCGCCGCCGATGGAGGCTCACTCGCCTTGTTTGTCGAGAGAACCGACGGACAACTTGAGTGCTTCGTTATAAATCGCTCCCTCGCCTCACGCGGGACGCCTGCCTACAACACGCTAACATCGACTCTTCGCCCACTTTCCGCGGATGATTGCCGAGAGATTGCAGCGGCTCTTGAACCGCTTTTAACAAAAACGCCGCCGGTGCATCCGCTGCCGGAATTCATAAAAACACTCAAAGAGCAAAACCGGTCCGGGCGGGAGCAATAACTTTGGACAGGCGCGGCCAGCAATCCGCTTCCCGGACTTGACGTACGAGACCTCCGTCATCGGGAAGGCAACGCGTGATCGCCACACGGGTGGATCGGAGACCCGTGATGGTGAAGGCATAGGACCGCCTACAGCCCGGTTCCACAGTCCTGTGCATCGCTGCTCTTCCACCGCTCCTGAGCAGCATTGCCGATATTCCAGATCAGCCCTACGCAGATGAGACCGCAGATGACGCCGGGGAAAAATGAACCGAGCCTCCTGAAGCGGCGAAGGAACATCATGCTGGCGATCGCATACACGACCAGCGCCGGCACAGCGAAGATCAGCACCGAAATCGGCCCGTCGCAGTCGATGGCATCGACACCCATCGCGCGATATTCATTCGGCGTTGCCAATAAACCAAGGACAGCCACGGGGAGCATGGCGATCAAGACGATGTAGCCGCACCATTTTGGAAGACTTGACAATGGTGCCCTTTCCCGCGCGATGAAACCGTTGCGTACCCTCGCCAAGCCAGGAGATGAGGCTTGGCGAGGGGATTAATGGCTCCGCGGCAAGCAGAGGGATTTCCCTACCGATTGCAGCGCCTACTGAATACCGTCGCCATAACCGCAGCCGACGGTGACCCAACCCGGCGCATAGGTGACGTCCACCAATACGCGCAAGGTTTTATCCGCGGCAAGCGACTTGCGCGAGTCCATGCCTTCCCAGCCGTAGGTCTTCTTCATGTCCTCCAGGTCCGGACGCGCTTGCATGCCGCCGATGCGCGCGGCCAAGGCTTCTCCGATCTTGATCTCCTGCCCCTCCGGAACCTTGTAGGCCAGATGCATTTCCTGACGATTGGGGAAGTTGATGTAGTTGGAATTCTCACCCCAGGCCGACAGGGATTGATCGGACTTCCACAGCATCAGCGCTGCCCCGCCGCCATCGTTGCTCTGGGCGAAACCAGCCACCTCTCCGGCATTGACCTTTTCGCCGAACTGTTCGACCTCAGCGACGCTGAGCTTGCATTCGACAAAGTCGGTCAGCGTCTTGACCGTCGATGGCTGGGCAAAGGCGTTTGCGGGCATCGCAGCTATGACGAAGCAGGCCATTTGTTTCAGGTAACGGGACATTGATTGCTCCATAATGTCGTATAGGGAAGGCGGCGTCGGCGGGCGATCGTGCCCGAGCCCAGTTGGTGGTGCTTCCCCTATTGACCGCCATGGACTCCGGAGTTGACGAAATATGCTGGATATCTACTACGCGGAACCCTTCACCACCGTTTTACCCCAGAATCCCGATCGTCTTGAACTCGCAGGCTCCATTGATTTCGACGCGCACCGTTCGCTTGCCACCCTTTTCGACAAGGGCCGTCAGGCTGGTGCCGATCTCAGATACTTCGAAGACACGATGCTGAAGCCTGCCCAGGTAACGAAATTGCTGGAGACCTTCACAGAGAACGCCTGCGAATTGCAAGGCAATCGGCAGGCGCTCGCTGCATTTGACATGATGTGCGGCCTTCTCGAGCGGGCGGTGAGCAGAGGTATGGGGCTCATTGCTTTCGCTGATTGAGCACAGACCTATCCGATCGCCCGCTCCAAATGCAGTCATTTCTCCGGAAGCAATCCACGTGGGCTGAAGCGCAGGACGAGCAACAGCAAGAGTCCCACCATAGGCAGGCGCATTTGCACGGCCGAGTCGATGAGATGCGCTTTGAGCGGCCCTTCGGCGAGTGGAGACGTGAGGAATTCGAAAATCGTAGGACCCAGATTTTCCGCCTGCCCCCAGACCAGCATGACGATCAAGGCACCGAGCACGGCTCCCCAATTGTTGCCCGAACCACCGAGGATCACCATCGCCCAGATGAGGAAGGTGTATCGCAGCGGCTCGTCATAGCTTACCGGCGCGAACAGGCCGTGCAATGTCACATAGAGCGCGCCCGCAATCCCGATGACTGCCGAACCAAGGACAAAAACCTGAAGATGGCGTTGCTTGACATCCTTGCCCATCGCCTCGGCCGCGGTCTCGTTGTCCCGGATCGCCCGCATCATTCGGCCCCATGGAGACTTCAAAGAGCACTCTGCGAGAACCACCAGGATGAGAAGGACGACGGAAAGCAGGGATGCGAAACACAAACCTACGAAGACGGTGGATGCCGTGCGGATGTCTGCGCTGAAAAAATTCGCGACGGCCAGAAACCAATCCTGCTGCTGGAGGCTGATTTCCTCAGGGACCGGCCAGCGGCCGATGCTGGTGATGTTCTTGACACCTCGATCGAGCCACTCCTCGTTTTTGAGGACGATAATGATGATCTGGCTGATGCCGAGCGTCGCAATGGCAAGATAGTCGGATCGCAGGCCGAGCGCCGTCTTGGCAACCACCCAGGCGGCGCCTGCCGCGAAGATGCCGCCGACAAGCCAGGAAAGCGGCACAGGCAAACCCAATCCGCCGATATTGCCCGCCGAGGCCGGATTGACCGCCTCGACAGCATTGACCGCCGGATCGAAGACGATACGGAAGCCGACAATGCCCACTATCAGTAGCGCTGCGATCACGATGAGGCGTTGGGCGCCGGTCGCCATCGAGCGATAAATTTTCGTCGCAGCGAAAACGGCCGCAGCTCCGATCGCGAATGCTGCAAGGATATTGGGCGTTCCAGCAGACCAGGCCGCGGTATCGATCGGCATCGAAACCAGGACAACTGCAAGCCCGCCAAGGGCGAAGAACCCGGCGACGCCGACATTGAAGAGGCCGGCATAGCCCCATTGAATGTTGACGCCCAGAGCGGCGATCGCAACGATCAGGCCATCGCAAAGCAGGGTCAGCGCGAGCGTCCAAGACTGCGTGAAGCCAACGAGCAGGTAGGCCAGAAGGATTGCTGCATAAAGGAGAAATGGTCGATAGGTCTGCGTCATACGGAGCTCCCCTTGAAAAGTCCCGTCGGCTTGATCAGCAGAACGGCCACGAGAATGGCGAACGATACGGCGAATTTGTAGTCGGTCGAAAGAAGTTGCACGAGACCATCCGGAACGAGATCTGCCGGAAGGAGATAGGTCAAAACCTTCTTCCACGCATAGGTGAACGTGACCTCGGAAAAGGCGATGAAGAAGCCGCCTGCGATGGCCCCAACGGGATTGCCCAGTCCACCCACCACGGCGGATGCGAAGATCGGCAGCAGAAGCTGAAAATAGGTGAATGGCTTGAAGCTTTTATCAAGGCCGTAGAGAACACCGGCGATCGTCGCCAGGGCCGCGGCGATCAGCCAGGTCACCTTGACCACGCGGTCAGGATTGATGCCCGAGAGAAGCGCCAGATCCTCATTGTCGGAAAAAGCGCGCAGCGACTTACCTGTGCGCGTCCGATTGAGAAACCAGAAGAGTGCGACAACGACGGCAGCGGCCGTGGCGAGTGTGATGACGGTCGTCGTGCGGATCGCCAGACCTTCTTCCAGGCCGGTCATTTCACGGAACTGGATCGCTGAAATCACGAAGCGCGCGCCATCGGCGAAATTCTGTTCCTGCACGCCGATGATGACACGGGTCAGACCGTTCATGATGAACATCACCCCCATGGAGACGATCACCATGGTCACGGGCGCGACCTTTTTCTGCCGATAGTATCGGTAAACGGAACGGTCGGTTAGAAGCACGAGAGAGGCGGTGGCGGCAAGGCCAATCGGCAAAGCCAGCAGCGCGGTGGGCAACGGCCCGAAGCTGACGCCATGCGACTGAAGGAGCCAAGTGGCCAGGATCGTGATTGCGGTCCCGAAAGCCATCGTGTCGCCATGCGCGAAGTTGGAAAACCGCAATATTCCGTAGACCAGCGTGACGCCAAGAGCTCCGAGCGCGAGCTGCGCTCCATACGAGGCGGCGGGAACGAGCACATAATTCAGGAGCGCGACAACCGCGTTGAGGAAATCCATGTCTTATCCCCCCAGGAAGGTTTTGCGGACGACCGGGTCGGCCATCAGGGCCTCGCCGGTATCCGTATGACGATTGGAGCCCTGGACGAGGACGTAGCCTTTATGAGCGATGTTCAGTGCCTGCCGGGCATTCTGCTCCACCATCAGGATCGATATTCCCGTGCGGGCGATCTCGATGATGCGATCGAAAAGCTCGTCCATGACAATGGGTGAGACGCCGGCTGTCGGCTCGTCGAGCATCAAGACTTTTGGCTTGGTCATGAGCGCGCGGCCCACGGCAACCTGCTGTCGCTGTCCGCCGGAAAGCTCTCCCGCACTCTGGCGGCGTTTGTCGCGGAGGATCGGAAAGAGCCCATAGATCTGCTCCATGGTTTCGTTGATATCGTCGTCGCGCAGAAACGCTCCCATTTCGAGGTTTTCCTCGACCGACATCGACGTGAAGATGTTGTGGGTCTGCGGCACGAAAGCCATGCCTTTGGCGACACGCCCCTGCGGCGAGAGGCGGGTGATGTCTTCACCGTCCAACTTCACGCTTCCGCCTCGAAGTTTCAGCATGCCGAAGACGGCCTTCATCGCCGTCGATTTTCCGGCTCCGTTCGGGCCGACGATGACGGCGATTTCGCCTTGCTCGACGGCAATCGTGCAACCGTGCAGGATATCGACCGATCCGTAGCCGCCGGTCATGTTCTCGCCGATTAGAAAGGCCATAGACCGGCCCCCCGGCCCAGAATGGTGCGAAAATCAGGCATGGGCTTTTTCCTTGTTTTTAAGGCCACGTCCGAGATAGGCTTCGATGACCGCCTCGTTCTCCATGATGTGGGCCGCGGGTCCTTCGGCAAGCACCTTGCCTTCGGCCATGACGATTACCGGATCGCAAAGCCGCCCGATGAAGTCCATGTCGTGCTCGATGACACAGAAGGTGTAGCCACGCTCCTTGTTGAGACGCACGATGGCATCGCCGATGGTGTTGAGGAGCGTACGATTGACGCCGGCGCCGACCTCATCGAGGAAGACGATCTTCGCATCGACCATCATCGTGCGCCCCAGTTCCAGCAGCTTCTTCTGCCCGCCGGAGATCTGACCCGCCTTCTGGTCGGCAATGTGGGAAATCGTCAGGAACTCCAGAACCTCATCGGCCTTTCGGGCCAGCGCCTTTTCCTCGGCGGCGATTGCCTTGCGGCGGAACCAGGTGCTGCAGATGCCTTCTCCCGATTGCGCGGAAGGAACCATCATCAGGTTTTCCCGCACGCTCATCGAGCCAAACTCATGGGCGATCTGGAACGTGCGCAACATTCCCTTGTGAAAAAGCTCGTGCGGGCTCAGACCGGTGATATCTTCGCCGTCCATGAGCACGCGCCCGGATGTGGGCGGCAGTCGTCCGGCAATGACGTTGAACAGCGTGGTCTTGCCGGCCCCGTTCGGACCGATGAGACCGGTAATCGAGCCCTTGGCGATGGTCAGCGAGGCGCCGTTCACGGCGCGAAAGCCGCCGAAGTGCTTGTTGAGGTTTTCGACGGTGATCATCATATCCTCACGTCGTTGCGTTGCCGCCCGCGTCAGTGGGCAAAGTGCGTGGCAAGACGGGCTGCCGGTAGACCACCGGCAGCCCGCAATTCGCCGAGATCACTCGAAGGTATCGGTGACCTGCTTCCCGTCCTTGATCGTGTAGATACGGTAGCTGCCGGCTGCCTCTCCCGGGCCGATGAGTTGAACGCCGGTGACGCCCTCATAGTCGATCGGCTTTCCTTCCGAGAGCAGCTTCAAGCCCTTGGCCAGGTCGCCCGCGTAGATCTTTTCACCCGGGCCGTTGGCGATCTCGATAACTTTCTTCTTGATGTCGGCTCCCGCCGTCGACTTGGCCGCCTGCATGGCAAGGGCCAGCAACGCCGCGGCATCATAGGATTCGCCGGTATAGGACGATGTTCCGTCGAAGCCTGCGGCCTTTGCCAACTCCAGGAATTTCGTATGGCCTTGGCTCTCGTTGCCGGGGACATCGCCAAAGCTGCCGTCGAGCGGCTTGCCGATGACCTTGATCAGGCTATCGCCATACATGCCGTCGGGCAGGTAGAACTTGGAGAAAGCGCCGCTGTCGAGTGCCGCCTGGATCACGCCCTTGCCACCCTGGTCGACGTAACCGGCAACAACGAGCAGGTCGCCGCCGGCCGAAGCCAGTGCACCGACTTCGGCCGAGTAATCAGCCCTGCCGTCTTCATGCGGCGCGGAAATGGTGACCGTGCCGCCGGCCTTTTCAAAGGCCGCCTTGAAGGAGTCCGCCAAGCCTTTGCCATAGTCATTGTTGGTATAGGTCAGCGCGACGTTCTTGATGTCGCGCTTCAGAATGGTCGCCGCCATGATCTCGCCCTGACGGGCGTCCGACGGTGCGGTACGGAAAAACAGGTCGTCGTCGCTTGCGGTGGTCAACGCGGGAGAGGTAGCAGAGGGAGAGATCATGACGATCCCGTTCGGCTTCGCCACGGATTGAAGAACCGCGCCGGTTACACCCGAGCAGTCGGCCCCGACGATCACGGCCACCTTGTCGGAGGTTACAAGACGCTGAGCCGCTGCGGTTGCAGCCGCAGCATCGGTGCAGGTGGAGTCACCGCGAACAGTCTCGAGAACAGCGCCGTTGAAGAAGGCCTTCGAGTCGTTGACTTCCTTGATGGCCAATTCGGCGGATTTCCCCTGCAAGGGGGCGATCGATTCCAGCGGGCCGGTAAAGCCGAGAAGAAGGCCAACCTTGACGGTATCGGCGGATGCGCTTCCCGCCATCAATGCCACGGCCGTTGCAGTGTAGAGCAAGGTTTTCATGCGTGTCTCCCTGTTTGCTAGTGAAGTTGCAGAAGGCAAAATTGCCGGTTTTCGCAGCAACCGAGGCTGATGCGAAGATTCGAAAGAGGGGCATGCGCCGTCAGGCGCCATTGCGATGCGACGGTGAAGCCGGCCTAGCCGGCAAGGAACGTCCAGCCACACCTGTTCAATTCAGGCGCAGCCCGAAAGCGCACGGCGCGACCGCAGGTGCGCACCGGCGAACCCGGCAATTTTCTTGGGTGCCTCATTTTAGTTCCCTTATCTTTATTTCGGAAACCTTCGCTCACTATCCATGACATGTAAAATTCTACAAAATTATCTCTGTGATACGATTGGCAGAATAGGGCGCGTCTTGAAGATTGTCCGTTGAAACGATGGCGGCCTCTAATCGCCACCACGAAAGCGATCACTGTTTCGAAGGCGAACGGTGGGGGATAACCGAGGGTTCTTTCAACTCGAGATCAGATCGCACCAGCAAAGTGGATCGATTGTGCCGGTTGACCGGAGGATTGCTCGTCCCGCTGGGAAAGCACTCAACGCTTCGACGCGCCGAAACGGTTTTCATCAAGAACCATGATCCGCATATCTTCATAGAGACAACTATGTGATAGGAATGACGGAATAGAGTCTCACGGTTCCGGGGGTGGTAATGAGCGTCGTTGATTTCCGGCTTATTCGTCAATTATGGATGTTCCTGGCAATCGCGGAGGAAGAGCATTTCGGCCGGGCCGCCAAACGTCTCGGCATGTCGCAGCCACCACTCACCGAGCAGATCAAAGTGCTCGAGCAATCCCTTAAGCTACAACTGTTCGATCGCTCTCGCCGTGGCACGAAACTGAGTGCGGCCGGCACTGCGATCCTTCCTGCGGTGCGGCGTTTTGCAGACCAGGTCGAACAGCTGGAAAGTGTCGTGCGGGAAGTCGCGGCGGGACAGTCGGGGGTGCTGCATGTCGGAGCAATTACCTCCGCCATGCTCGACACCGTGCCGCCGCTGCTGGACGGGCTTAAAGAGAGCCACCCCAATTTGACGGTATTCGTTCGGGAAATTGACAGTGCCGACGCCGTGCCCGGTCTTGAGGCCGGAGAGCTCGATCTGGCGTTCGTTCGGCTTGAGGGTGAAGTGGGCAGCGGCATTGCGACGATGCCGCTGACCGAGGATCGCCTGGCCATTGCCATGCCGAAGGATCATCCGTTGGCCAAGCTTCCAAGGGTTCGCCTGAAGTCACTGGAATCCGAACATCTGGTGATGTCCTCTCGACAGGTTAGCCCGGTCTATTTCGACATGCTGGTTTCGTTTTGCCGTTCGCAAGGCTTTGCGCCGCGCGTGCTGCACGAAGTAAGATCCGTGGCGTCGCAGATCGCCTATGTCAGTTGTGGACAGGGTCTTGCCCTGGTGCCATCGGCAATGCGCAAACTTGCTCCCGAAAACGTAGTGATACGGCCGCTCAAGGAAAGGATTATGGTCGTTACCGCTGCTCTCGCATGGAACAAGAACCGATATCATCCGATGGTCGATGTTGTCGTTTCGCGATTGAAGGCTCGCGGCCAGAATGGGGGAGACGTCGCCTGAGAGGGCTCGAGACTCGTCGCTAGAGCATTTCCAGCCGAAGCGGCATCGCTTCGGCGTCGGATAATTCAGTAAAAAAAGAATAGAGCATTTCCGGCGAACCAGAATTCACCGGAAATGCTCTAGCACCAACTGCGAGCCTGGCGGCAGCGTCTCAGGGTATCTGGGATATGAAGCCTGCGATTTCTTTCCACATGACAGGTGGGTTCGAATACATCGGGAAATGGCCACACTGCGGAATTTCCGCGAGCTGCACGCCCTTGGACCCGATGAGCGGGAGGTAGGAGAGCGTTGCGTAGTCCTCGCCATACATGAACATTTTCGGGCAGGGCAATCCGAGGAACTTGGCCATCAGCTCGCCATTGTCGGAAAGGTCCACCATGGATTCGAATATCCCACGCACCGCGCCGGCGCGGACCTTGTGGCGAAGGCTTGCCGCATAAAGCGCGCTTGAAAACGCGGGCGCGCCATGCGTGCGCTCTATGAAGTCATCGAAAAACCGCTCGGCATCGGCTTCGGGATAATCCAGTATCTGCCTTGAGAGGAAGCAATCCTCCGGAGCAAGATTGCCCTTGATATCGATGAAGCTGATCACCCGCTCCGGGTTCTGGTGAGCCAGCACCAGGGCCGTCAGCCCTCCCATCGAATGGCCGACGAGGTGAAACCGGTCGAAGCCGACGGCCTCGATCACCCGAAGCGCCGTTTCCACCATGAAGGGGATGGAAACCTTGGATAGGTCGGAACACAGCGTCTCGCCGCAACCCGGTGCATCGAAGGCCACGAACGGATGTCCATCAAAGGCACGCTGGCGGACGAAATCCGCATAATCTTCCTTCGTCGACCCGAAGCCATGGAGAAAGACGAATGGAGCACGCTCTCCATCACGCTGGATTGCCTCAATCTTCAGATCGACGCCGGCATTGTTCTGCTGGAACGTGGCTTTGCGAAACGGCTGTGACATCAGTGCATTTCTTTCATGTTTTAGCAATCGATCGTCTGTGTGCTTTACAGGCTATGGCCGTTTCAGGGTCGCCATCCAATGTGACGGGAGCCGAGATACGGTCTCACGCCATCGATCTGCCCAAGAAAACGCGCCAAGGGTTCGGGAGAAGCGGGGCCGAGATAGGAGAGCCCGTGGGTGCATCCGCTTCCGATCATCCCCTCCCCCTCAATCCGTCAGGCGGTCGACGAAACGGCGTATGCCCTCGCAAGCGTTTTTAAGCGTATCGATATCGAGAGCGTAAGCGAAGCGAATATAGGGGCCGAGGCCAAAGGCGCTGCCATGAACGACAGCAACATCGCATTCTTCAAGCAGCGCGATGGCAACGTCCTCGTCCGTCTTGAGCAATGTGCCCGCTGGCGTGGTTCGACCGATCAATCCCGCGCAGGAAGCAAAGGCATAAAAGGCGCCCGCGGGGGTCCGGCAACTCATCCCGGGCGTTTCGTTCAGCATGCGGGCCGCAAGATCACGGCGCTGTTGGAAAATCCCGCGCGAAGTCTCGATAAAATTCTGCGGCCCCGTCAGGGCTGCGAGTGCCGCGTGCTGGGAAATCGAGCTGGCGCCCGACGTCTGCTGACCCTGGAGCTTCTCCATCGCATCGAGAAGCCAGCGCGGGCCAGTGGCGAAACCAATGCGCCATCCGGTCATCGCATAGGCCTTGGAAACACCGTTCATCGTGAGCGTGCGGGATGCAAGCCGCGGTTCGACTTGTGCCAGCGTGTGGAAAGCCGCGCCATCGAAGATGAGATGCTCGTAGATGTCGTCGGAAAGGACGAGAACATGCGGATGGGCCAGCAGGACTTCCGCGAGCGCGGACAGCTCCTCCCGGGAATAGACCGCGCCCGTCGGATTGGACGGCGAGTTCAAGATCACCCAACGCGTGCGTGGCGAGATCGCGGCGGCCAGTGCCGCAGGCGTCAACTTGAACCCCGAAGCTTCACCGCAGGGGATGATGATCGGCGCGGCGCCGCAGAGCGCGACGATCTCCGGATAGCTCACCCAGTAGGGAGCCGGTACGATCACCTCGTCGCCCTCATTCAGCGTCGCAGCCAATGCGTTGAAGATGACCTGCTTGCCGCCGCTGCAAACGATCGTGTCCTGCCAGGAGACGTCGAGCCCGTTCTCATTGCGAAACTTCGTTGCCACCGCCTCGCGCAATAGACGCAGGCCGGCCACCTGCGTGTAGCGGGTATAGCCCGCGCGGATCGCCGACACGGCGGCTTCACAGATATGGGCCGGCGTATCGAAGTCGGGCTCGCCGGCGCTGAGCGAAATCACCTTGGCACCGGTTGCACGCCTTGCGGCAACGCGATCGATCATCTGATAGGTCGCAGACGGTTTGGCTGCGGCAAGGTGTCGGTTCAAGGTTTCGGCGGTGCTCATATTTTTCCTCTCCAGGCGGACAGGCCCAGGAGATCGAGCGTTGTCGCGCCGTCGGCCAGTTTCTCCATCATGATCTTCTCCTTGGCCGCGCGGGCTTCGCCGTCGGCAAGCGTAGGCCCGACCGCAGCCCTTGGGAGGATGAGAACACCGTCATCATCGGCAACGAGGAAATCGCCGGCCGCTACGGGCACACCGCCAAAGAAAAGCGGCGCACCCACCGACGGAACGCTCGCCTTGATCGTGCCGCGCATGGAGATGCCACGCGAAAAGACCGGGAAACGACGTGCCGCGAGAGCGGCAACGTCACGCACGCCGCCATCGATCACCAGGCCAACGATGCCGGCAGCTTCGGCCGCAACCGTCAGCACCTCGCCCCAGTAGCCTGCAAGATAGTCGCCGGTGGCGACGACCAGAACGCTGCCGCGCGGTGCGCGCTCCATTGCGATATGGATGGCGAGGTTGTCTCCCGGGGCGCAGGCGAGAGGATAGACCGGCGCTGCGATCGCGGCGCCCGCCCAGACCGGGCGGATTGCAGGATCAACCGAGCATGCAAGGCCGGAGGCTTCGAAAAGGGTCGAACTTCCGAGAACGAGCGCGCGCGAACTGGCATCTGCCGATAACGGAGGCAGATCGCTCATTATGACTTCCTCTGGAGAAGATGGTAACCGAGCGACTCGCGGGCCTGCTTCAGCGTCTGGCCGTCTGTGATGGCTTCCCGGATCTTCGACTCGACGTTTTCGATCTGACGGGCGATTTCGGCAACCTCGCGGGCACGATCACGAGGCACGACGACGACACCGTTCGCATCCGCAACCACGATGTCGCGCGGCGCGACACGCGCCTGACCGATGGAGACGACCTCGTTCACGGCACCCACTTCGACCCGATCCTTGCCCGTGCGCATGAAACGGCCCCGGGTGAAGAGCCGGTAATCGTCGCCGAGCGCCTTGGAAACGTCGCGGCAGACGCCATCGATAACCGTGGCGGCGAAGCGTCGCGCACCCGCGTATTGGGTCATGATGTCGCCCCAGACGGTGCAATCGGTGCGACCGCCATTGTCGATGACGACGACATCACCTTCCGCGACGTCGTCGGCGAAATCACCGACGGTGCCGGGCGGATTGGCTGCGGGAACGTATTTGACGGTAAAGGCCGGTCCGACGACCGTTCCGCTGTAATTGGCGAGCGGCATAACGTCGAAGCAGTGTCCGCCGAGGCCCAGCTTGTCGAGTGCGTCCGAGACGCCGGGTGTGTCGAGCCCTGCGAAAAGCTCGACCAGTTCGCGATCTTCGTTCGTCATTTCGTCTGCTCCCGTTTGATGGCTTCGAATTCCTTGTCGTGCATCACTTCTTCGACTGAGCGCCCGGCCCTGACGGCAGCGACCATGCCGTCCTGCCGGCGCGCGATCCGCTCGCTCAGATCGAGAACTTCCTCGATGCGGGATGCAGGCACGAAAACCGTGCCGCAACGGTCGGCGATCACATAGTCGTCCTCACATACGGTTACGCCCGCCATCTGAACCGGTTTGCCGGAATCCACCTGCACCACGCGATTGCGGGCGCTGACCATCGTCACGCCGCGACCATAGACCGGATATTCGACCGCCTCGCTGCCCTCGATATCGCGGCTGAAGCCATCAATGATGGAGCCGCGGAGGCTGCGCGCCTTGGCCGCGTTCGCGAGGATATCGCCCCAGCAGGAGATGCCCTCCACGCCTCCGGCAATGACCAGGATGCGGTCGTCGGTCTCGACGCGGGCGATAACAGGAGAAATCAGATGGACCGTTGGTGCCGTGCCGACTTTCGGGCCGAGCTGGATGGTGCTCGCACGCCCCACGATCTTCGGGCAGGCCCAGAGGGGACGAAGCCCGACTGTCGCGCCGGGAAGATCGAGGAAATCGAGAGCATCCGAAACCGTATTGGTGTCAAGTCCCGCAAGCCGGTCGAGCAGAGAAAGTGATGTCATGGCGCCTGTATCCGTCTTCGTTACGGCGCCAACTGTCCCTCAAAATTTTTCTTCTGAAAATTCCTAAGGAAAGATCGTTGTGATAGGTTTGGCGAATGAGCATTCCCACACCTGTGAACCGATTGGTCCGCCTGGCCGTAGCTTCGAACTGGCTACGACCCAATCGATGAAGCGCAGAATACCGGGACCGGCCTTGCTCTTCGACGAGCCGACCGGTGCGCTTGATCCCGAGATGGTCGGTGAAGTGTTGAGGGTCATGAAGCAACTTGCCGCGGAAGGCATGACCATGATCGTGGTGACGCATGAGCTTGGCTTTGCGAGCGATGTGGCGGATCGTGGAGATCGCACCGCCCGCGTCCGTCTTCTCAAACCCTTCAAGTGCCAGAACGACTCGCTGGCAAATGTGGTTGCTGTGTCGCCACATAGCCTGTGCTAGGGTGCAAACCATATGATTTTCCTCACAGCGGCCTTTTTGAGCATCATGGTTTCATTCAAGACATCCACCGGCATCGTCTCCGTCGACAACTGGGGCTATGAGCTGCAGGGGCTGAATGGTTCGGCGCTCAAGCCGGATCTGCTCGCCGCCGCCACACATGATCTGCTGGTGATCGACGCCTCGCGGGATGGCACGGATGCCGGGCGGTTTTCGGCCGGCGAGATCACGCGGATGAAGGACGGCATGGGCGGCCGGTCCGTCGTCGTGTCCTATGTCTCTATCGGCGAAGCCTCCGATTTCCGCGACTACTGGCATTCCAACTGGACGACGACCGGGATCGCGACCGGCAAGCTCACCAGTGCGGCACCGGACTGGCTGGGGCCGGTCAATCCCGACTGGCCGGAAAGCCGCAAGGTCCGCTATTGGGACAGCGACTGGCAGAAGATCATCTTCAACACGAAGAAGACCGGCGAGGTGGATGCCATCGTCAAGGCCGGCTTTGACGCCGCCTATCTCGACATCGTCGACGGCTACTATTTCTGGGGTGCGGAGGTTTCGGCCAAGGATCGTGAAAAGGGCGACCCGGCCAATGTGAAGCAGGCCGCCCAGCGCATGGTGGACTTCATCGTCAAGCTGACGGACCATGCGCGCGAAACCAACCCGGATTTCTTCGTCATTCCGCAGAATGGCGCCTGGATTCTCAACGATCTCGGCTCCGACACCGCCCGCAAGAAAGCCTATCTCGATGTGATCGGCGGCATTGCCGTGGAAGACCTCTATTATCGCGGTGATGCGGACGAGAACAATCCGCTCGCGCCCGACAAGGAGACCATCGCCATTCTGAAGCGCGATTTTCTCGACAAGGGAAAGCCGGTCTTCGTGGTCGACTATATCAATGGCAGCAAGCGAGTGGCCGACTTCAACAAAATGGTGCTGAAGGATGGCTTCATTCCCTTCGCCGCGCCAGACCGGGATCTTGACCGGCTCGTGGGCACGCATGATGGCGATCCCGCCTATATCAAGCCGACGGAAAAGGCGGATGTGCTGCGGGGATCAAAGCTCGCCGATACGATCAATGGCCTCGGCGGCAATGACACGATCGCTGGCCGCGAGGGCAATGACCGCCTCAACGGCGGCAGCGGCAACGACACGCTGAACGGTGGAAAGGGCGCAGACGCGCTGCAGGGTGGTGCCGGCGCCGATATCTTCGTCTTCAGGTCGATCAGCGACTCGACCGTTTCGGCATCCGGCCGGGATACGATCGGCGACTTCTCCCGCAAGCAGGGAGACCGGATCGACCTCAAGGGCATCGATGCCAATACGAAGACCGATGGCGACCAGGCCTTCGGCTTCATCGCAACGCAAGGCTTTCACAAGAAGGCGGGTGAATTGCGCTACGAGATCAAGGGTGGCGACACCTATCTCTTCGGCGACGTGGACGGCGACGGCAAGGCGGATTTTTCGGTTCGCATCGACGGCAGCCTCGCCCTCACCAAATACGACTTTGTTCTTTAGCCTCTTGTCAGCCGGTCATCCGACCGCTCGATCAGCTTGGGCATGATCAACGTCTGCAGCGCCTCCGGCGCCTCCCCTTCCATACTGCGCAAAATATAGCGGCCGAGCATCTCGCTCGGCTCGTGGATCGGCAGGAAATAGGTGGTGATGGGCGGGGCGAAATATTGGCTGACGTTGAGGTCGTCGGTGGCGTTGATCACGGCGTCGCGGCCATGCACGAGACCGCGGGCGTGGAAACCGGAAAAGGCGCCCAGCGCAGAGGCTTCATTGGCGCAGATATAGGCGGTCGGCGGGTTTGAAAGATCCGACATGTGCAGCACGTTTTCGCGGCCGAAGGCGGGGGTGAGGTGGCCGTGGGCGGTGAGCGCCGGATCGAAGCTCAGGCCGGCAATGTCGAGGGCCTGGCGGTAGGCTTCCAGACGGGTCAGCGAATAGCTGAGATCCGCCATCGGATTGATCAGCGCGATGCGGCTGTGGCCGCGCTCGGCAAGGCGCGCCACCGACAGGCGGATCATCTGCTCGTTGTCGGCATCGACATAGGCGTGCGGGGCGTTGCGGATCGTCGTGCCATAGGTGACGAAGGGGAAATCCGCCTCCTGCATGAGGCGCACGCGCGGGTCGTCGGCATGGGTGCCCGACACGATGATGCCGTCGGCCTTCTTCAGCGAGACGATCTGGCGGATCGTGGCGATGCTCTCCTCGAAGGAGCGCACGGCATAGAGCGACACGCGGTAGGGACTGTCCTCCAGCGCCCAGGAAATGCCGCTGAGCAGCTGGGCATATTCGACGCCTTCCCACTCGTTCTGCTTGGGGCCAGGCGCCGTCATGATGGCGGCGACCTGATAGGTCTTTCCCGTGCGCAGCTGCACGCCATGCATGTTGAGCTGGTAGCCGACGCGCTCGGCGGCCGCCACGACAAGCGCGCGGGTTTCCGGCCGCACCTGCGGGCTGTCGTTCAGCGCCTTCGATACGGTGGCGATCGAAAGGCCGGTCTCCTGCGCGATAGTCTTGATCGTGGGTCTCGACATGAAAAGCCCGTCTTGCCGTGGCGCCGCAAGGAAGCGCGGCTCGCCGCACAATAAAAACGTTTAACTTTATTGTAAAGCGCCCGAACGCCCGATTCAGCCGGCGCGGAAATGCTTGGAGAGCTTCAGGCCCTGCGCCTGGTAGTTCGAGCCGAGGCCGGAACCATAGAGACCTTCCGGCGCATCGAGCATGTGCTCGTAGACGAGACGACCGACGATCTGGCCATGCTCGAGGATGAACGGCACCTCGTGGCTGCGCACCTCCAGCACCGCGCGGCTGCCCGAGCCGCCGGCCGGGGCGTGACCGAAACCGGGATCGAAGAAGCCGGCATAATGCACACGGAACTCGCCGACCAACGGGTCGAAGGGCGTCATTTCAGCGGCATAGAGCGGCGGCACATGCACGGCCTCGCGCGAAACGAGGATATAGAACTCGTCGGGATCGAGGATCAGCTCGTTGCGGCCGCGGCTGAACAGCGGCTCCCAGAAATCGAAGATATCGTGCTGGTTCTTGCGGTCGACATCGACGACGGAGGTATGATGCTTGCCGCGGTAGCCGATCAGGCCGTCCGGGCCGGTGCCCTTCAAGTCGATGGAGAGCGCAATGCCGCCGCCCGAAACGTTCGGCGTCTCGCTGGCGACGAGCGTATCGGTCCCATGCAGCGCCAGCAGTTCGTTCTCGTTCAGTAGGGCCTTACCCTTGCGGAAACGGATCTGCGACAGGCGCGAGCCGCGGCGCACGACGATGGGGAAGGTGCGCGGCGAGATTTCGAGATAGAGCGGGCCGGAATAGCCGGCCGGGATCTTGTCGAATTCCTGCGCGCGGTCGGTGATGACGCGGGTGAAGATATCGAGGCGGCCGGTGGAGCTCTTCGGATTTGCGGAGGCCGCGAGGTCTTCCGGCAGATCGAGGCTTTCCATCAGCGGCACGATATAGACGCAGCCGGTTTCCAGTACCGCGCCTTCGGAGAGATCGATGACATGCAACTGCAGCCGGTCGAGCTTGTCGGCAACGAGATGCGACGGCCCCGGCAGGAAGCTGGCGCGCACGCGAAACGCCTTGGCGCCGAGGCGCAGGTCGAGGCTTGCCGGCTGGATCTGGTCTGCATCGAGCGCGGCTTCGCTTTTCAGCCGTCCGCTGTCGAACAAGCCGCTGATGGCGTTGTCCGCCAGAATGCCCGTGCTGCGCGTCGCAGAAGCCATGATCGTCCCGTCCTGTCAGAGGGTTCGCACAAAACCAAATGCCGGCAATTGACGCAAGCGCGGCCGCGCAGTATTAGCAAGGTTATCCCGTGGTGATTTGGCCGGTCGGCTTGCAGCCACGTTAAACAAGTAGCTAAAAAGGCCGGGTTCGAAACCGGCCTGCTTTTGCGGCCGGTTTTTTTGTTTGAAGGCGACGATCACATGAGCAAGTCCTGGCGCCCCGCCACTCAACTCGTTCACGGCGGAACCACCCGCTCCCAGCACGGCGAAACCGCCGAGGCGATCTTCCTCACGCAGGGTTTCGTCTATGATACCTCTGGGGCGGCCGAAGCCCGCTTCAAGGGCGAGACGGATGGCTTCATCTACGCCCGCTACGGCAGCCCGACCAACGACATGTTCGAAAAGCGCATGTGCATGCTGGAAGGCGCCGAAGATGCGCGCGCCACGGCCTCCGGCATGGCCGCCGTTACCGCCGCGATCCTCTGCCAGCTGAAGGCAGGCGATCATATCGTCGCCGCCCGCGCGCTCTTCGGCTCCTGCCGCTGGGTGGTCGAGACGCTCGCGCCGAAATACGGCATCGAATGCACGCTGGTGGACGGCCGCGACCTCGCCAACTGGGAAGGCGCGATCCGGAAGAACACCAAGGTCTTCTTCCTGGAAAGCCCGACCAACCCGACGCTCGAAGTCATCGACATTGCCGGTGTCGCGAAGCTCGCCAACCAGATCGGCGCAAAGGTCGTCGTCGACAACGTCTTCGCCACCCCGCTCTTCCAGAAGCCGCTGGAACTCGGCGCGCATGTCGTCGTCTATTCCGCCACCAAGCATATCGACGGCCAGGGCCGTTGCCTCGGCGGCGTCGTGCTGTCGGACAAGCAGTGGATCGACGAGAACCTGCACGACTACTTCCGCCACACCGGCCCGGCCATGTCGCCGTTCAACGCCTGGACGCTGCTGAAGGGCATCGAGACGCTGCCGCTGCGTGTCAAACAGCAGACGGAGAATGCGAGCCGCATTGCCGATTTCCTCGCCGACCAGAAGCAGATCGCCCGCGTGATCTATCCCGGCCGCAAGGACCATCCGCAGGCCGATATCATCGCCAAGCAGATGTCGGGCGGCTCGACGCTGGTGTGCTTCGAGATGAAGGGCGGCAAGGACGCGGCCTTCGCGCTGCAGGATGCGCTGGAGGTCGTGAAGATCTCCAACAATCTCGGCGATGCCAAGAGCCTGATCACGCATCCGGCGACGACGACGCACAAGAACCTGACGGACGAAGCCCGCACCGAGCTCGGCATGTCGGCAGGCACCGTGCGCTTCTCGGCCGGCATCGAGGACAGCGACGATCTGCTGGAGGATTTCGCCCGCGCGCTTTCCAAGGTCCAAGCCTGATTTCGCAAGCCAGAACGGACAAATACGGAGGCACCGGCCGACAAAGCCGGTGCCTTCCTTGCTTATCCTTGACGAAACCACAATCCTGTAGAATAGCAGGAGCTAATCAGTTCAAGGCTTGCCTATGTATCGTGCGCTGACCCGCGACATCGAAGTGACCGTAGAGCCGTATTATCTGGCCGATCAGTCCGATCCCGACGACAGCCGTTATGTCTGGGGATACAGGGTCGTTATTTCCAACCACTCCGCCATCGCCGTTCGTCTCGTCACGCGCTACTGGAACATCACCGACCAGAACGGCCAAGTGGACGAGGTCAACGGCCCCGGCGTCATCGGCGAACAGCCGGTGCTGCGTCCCGGCGATACCTACGAATATTCCTCCGGCTGCCCGCTGGAGACGCCGTCCGGCATCATGTTCGGCCGCTACCGCATGGAAGCCGAAAACGGCGAGGCCTTCGACGTCGCCATTCCCGCCTTTTCGCTGGATACGCCGGGACAGACGCGCACGCTGAATTGAGGGCAGTGCAAAATCCCCCTCTGCCTGCCGGCATCTCCCCACAAGGGGGGAGAAAGGCTGGCAGCCCGCTTTTGTCCTCAAATTTTGAACGCCAAGAATGCCGCACGTTAAGTCCCTCCCCCTTGTGGGGAGGGATTTAGGGAGGGGTCTTCCCCCCTGGCTACTGCGGCAGGACTTCCGCCGCCTCGAAGCGGTAGGTCGTCGAGCAGAACTCGCAGGTTACCGCGATTTCGCCCTTGTCGTCGGCCGTGTGCGCGATGTCGTCGGCGCTGAGGCCGGCAAGCACGCCCTTCAGCTTCTCGCGCGAGCAGGAGCAGCGGTCGAAGACCTGCTGCGGATCGTAGACGCGCACGCCGCGCTCGTGGAAGAGACGGTACAGCAGCCGTTCGGTGCCGACATTGGGGTCCGTCAGCTCGTCGGCATCGATCGTCTCGACCATGGCTTTCGCTTCGGCCCAGGTGTCGTCATCGGCGATCTTGTGACCGGCCTCGTCGCCATCGCCACCCGGCAGGTCGGCCTGGCGCATGCGCTCCGGGGCCTGCGGCAGGAACTGCGCGACCATGCCGCCGGCCCGCCAGCGATGGCGGGACTTGCCGGCCTCGTCGCGGTCGTAGAGTTCGGCCACGCCGAGACGCACCTTGGTCGGGATCTGCTCCGACTGGCGGAAATAGACGCCGGCGATTTCTTCCAGCGTGTGGCCGTCAAGCGGAACGATGCCCTGGTAGCGCTGCGTATGCGCGCCCTGATCGATGGTGAAGGCAAGGATACCCTTGCCGAGCAGCTCATGCGGCTCCGCAGCACCGGCGGTGATCGCGGCATCGAGCGCGTCCTGATCGAAGCGGGCATAGGCGCGCACGTTCTCGGGTGCTGCAAAATCCGCGACCAGCAGATCGACCGGGCCGTCGCCCTTGGTCTGGACGATCAGCTTGCCTTCGAACTTCAGCGAGGTGCCGAGCAGCACGGTGAGCGTGATGGCTTCGGCCAGCAGCCGCGCGACGGGGGCCGGGTAGTTGTGCCGGCCGAGAATGGTGTCGAGCATCGGGCCGAGCTGCACGGCACGGCCGCGCACGTCGAGGCCCTCGACCTGGAACGGCAGGACATGGTCGTCGCCGGCAAAGCCGACTTCACCGAGTTTCAGGGCACTTTCAGCCATCATCGTTCTGCTCCTTTCACACGCCATGCGCCGGCGGAGCCAAGCCCCGCCGCGTCCGACAGCGTTCTATCGTGATTTGGCGCCACCCGTCGTGCGATCATTCCACACCAGACAGGCACGCGCCAGTGAAAGCGCCCGAAGGCGCCTTGTGATGGGCCGTAGATCGTGCGGGCAACCGCACTTTTCAAGATGGCGTCAAACGGCGCCGAGGCACCAGGCGAGGATCGACTTCTGCGCATGCAGGCGGTTTTCAGCCTCGTCGAAGACCACGGACTGCGGGCCGTCGATGACCTCGTCCGTCACCTCTTCGCCGCGATGCGCCGGCAGGCAGTGCATGAAGAGCGCATCCTTGTCGGCGCGCGCCATCAGCTGCTTGTTGACCTGATAGGGCTGGAAGATGTTGTGGCCGCGGGCGCGGTGCTCCTGGTTCATCGAGACCCAGCAATCGGTGACGATGAGGTCGGCGCCATCGACAAGCGCCTCCGGGTCATGGCCGAGCAGGATATTGCCGCCATTGTCGCGTGCCCAGTTCAAGATCTTGTCGTCCGGCTCGGAGCCCATCGGCACGGCCATCTTCATCGTGTAGCCGAAGCGGGCAGAGCCCTCGACGAAGGAATGCAGCACGTTGTTGCCGTCGCCCGTCCAGGTGAAGGTCTTGCCCTTGGCCAGACCACGATGCTCCTCGAAGGTCATGACGTCGGCCATGATCTGGCAGGGATGCGTCAAGTCCGTCAGCGCGTTGATAACAGGCACGGTGGCGTGCTCGGCAAGCTCCAGCAGACGGTTGTGATCCGTCGTGCGGATCATGATGGCGTCGACGTAGCGCGACAACACCTTGGCCGTGTCACCGATCGTCTCGGCGCGGCCGAGCTGCATTTCCGTGCCCGACAGGAACAGCGTCTCGCCACCGAGCTGGCGCATGCCGACATCGAAGGAGACGCGCGTGCGGGTGGAGGGCTTCTCGAAGATCATCGCGAGCATCTTGCCGGCGAGCGGTCGCTCTTCCCTGCGGGCCTTGTTGGCTGCCTTGCGCTTGTGCGCATCGTCCATGATGACGCGGAGATCGCTTTCCGAAACGGCGGAAAGGTCGAGGAAATGCTTGGCCATGATGTGTCCTGTCTGTCTGATCTCTGATCAGGCTGCTTTCGCCGCCGTCAGCTTTTCGGCTGCGCGCTCGATGCGGGCGAGCCCCTCGCGTGCTTCCTCCGCCGTGACGGTGAGCGGCGGCAGGAGCCGCAGCACATTGTCGCCGGCCGGCACGCCCAGCAATTTCTCCGCGCGAATGGCCTTCAGGAGATCGGCGACGGGGATCTTCGCCTTGATGCCGAGCATCAGGCCCTCGCCGCGCACATCCTCGATGACCTCGGGGAAACGATCCTTCAAGGCGGCAAGGCCCTGGCGGAAGACCAGCGCGACATCGCGCACATGCTCGAGGAAGCCGTCTTCGAGCACGACGTCGAGCACGGCATTGCCGACGGCCATGGCCAGCGGATTGCCGCCATAGGTCGAGCCATGCGTGCCAGCGACCATGCCGGAGGCGGCCTCGTTGGTGGCAAGGCAGGCGCCGAGCGGGAAACCACCGCCGATGCCCTTGGCGACCGCCATGATATCAGGCGTCACACCGGACCATTCATGGGCAAAGAGGCGGCCCGTGCGGCCGACGCCGGACTGCACCTCGTCGAGGATGAGCAGCAGGCCGTATTCGTCGCAGAGCTGGCGCAGCTCCTGCATGAATTCCTTCGTTACGGGGCGGATGCCGCCCTCGCCCTGCACCGGCTCGATCAGGATGCCGGCGGTTTCCTCTGTTATCGCGTCCTTGACGGCGGCGATATCGCCGAAGGGAAGCTTCAGGAAGCCCGGCGCCTTGGGGCCGAAGCCCTCGATATATTTCTCCTGCCCGCCGGCCGCGATCGTCGCGATCGTGCGGCCATGGAAAGCGCCGTCGAAGGTGATGATGTGGAACTTGCCGGGATGGCCCTTGGCGAAATGATAGCGGCGCGCGGTCTTGATCGCGCATTCCAGCGCTTCGGCGCCCGAATTGGTGAAGAACGCCTTGTCGGCGAAGGTCGCGTCCGTCAGGCGGCGGCCGAGGCTTTCCTGGCCGGGCACCTCATAGAGGTTGGACAGGTGCCAGACCTTGTCGGCCTGATCCTTCAGCGCGGCGACGAGATGGGGATGCGCATGGCCAAGCGAATTGACGGCGACGCCGGCGGCGAAATCGAGATATCGCTCGCCATCCTCGGCGATCAGCCAGACGCCCTCCCCGCGCGTGAACCGCAAGGGTGCACGCAGATAGGTTTCATAGAGCGGCGCGGCATCGGCCATGGCGCGGATCCTCCAAAAGAGATGCGGAAAAACGGGTCTCACACTTGACTTTTCCGAGGTTCAGAAAAATCAAAAGCCGCCTTTCGGCGGCATGCGGCACTATCGGCATTTCACCTGGGGATGTCAACAAATCGCACCCCGAAAAGACGCTGAACCTCCCGCAAGGTGAGGATTCACGGCACGCAAAGAAGTTGTCGCCATCGCGTGACACCAGACCAGCAAGTTGGGGAAAACCCAGAAATCGATTCGTGCCGATTCCCGCGACTCTTGTCACAGAGTCCACCGGTCTCTAGGTTAAGGACCAATTACTAGACTGCATGCGGCGGAACTAGTCACCAAAAGAGTTGAAGGCGTTCAGGTTCCGGATCTGTCCGGGACGCGACGAGGGATTCCCGCATCGAACGCCGAGCGGAGACGAAAACATGAACTGGACAGACGAGCGCGTCGAAAAACTCAAGAAGCTCTGGGCCGAGGGTTTGAGCGCGAGCCAGATCGCGGCACAACTCGGCGGCGTCAGCCGCAACGCCGTTATCGGCAAGGTGCACCGGCTGAACCTGCCGGGCCGCGCCAAGGCCGGCGGCACGCAGACCGCCGCCCGCCCGAAGCGTCCGGCGCCGGCTGCCCCGCGCCCCACCACTTTCCAGGCCCGCGCCGTCACGCCCCGCACCGCCGCCCGTCCGGCTGCGATCGCCAAGGACGACATGGACACGGATTTCGAAGTGCAGGCCGAGCAGCTGCCGGTTCCGACAAGCGGCAACAATGTCGTCGTGCCGATGTCGCGCAAGCTGGAACTGACCCAGCTCACCGAACGCACCTGCAAGTGGCCGATCGGCGACCCGCTGAACGACGACTTCCACTTCTGCGGCAACGAGTCCCCCGATAATTCGCCCTACTGCACCTATCACCAGCGCCTCGCCTACCAGCCCTCGGCCGAACGTCGCCGGATGCGGTGATCGCAGTGGACACGGAATGAGAAACGGAGCCGAAAGGCTCCGTTTTTGTTTGGAGATGACGGCTGGGAAAGCCCCTCATCCCGCTGCCGCGACCTTCTCCCCGCAAGCGGGGAGAAGGGAAGGAGGCACCGATTTCCAAAACATCTCTTTTTGAACACGACCGAGCGGCAATGTCCCTTCTCCCCGCTTGCGGGGAGAAGGTGCCGGCAGGCGGATGAGGGGCGACACTGGCCCCAAAACGCAAACAGGCCCCGTGGGGCCCATTTCCGTCCTTGGGAGGAATTGCGTCCGCTCAGGTTTCCAACGAGTAGCCGGCGCCGCGGACCGTGCGGATGACGTCCTGCATATTGGCGAAATTGAGCGCCTTGCGCAGGCGGCCGACATGCACGTCGACGGTGCGTTCATCAACATAGATGTCGTGGCCCCAGACGCCGTCCAGCAGTTGCGAGCGGGAGAAGACGCGGCTCGGCGAGGTCATCAGGAATTCCAGGAGGCGGAATTCCGTCGGGCCGAGGCGGACCTCGCGGGTGCGGCGGTGGACGCGGTGTGTCTCGCGGTCGAGTTCGATATCGCCGCAGCGCAGCACCGTCGAGACGACCTCGGGCTTGGCGCGACGCAGCATGGCGCGCACGCGCGCCACCAGTTCCGGCGTCGAGAACGGCTTGACGACATAGTCGTCCGCGCCCGTCGCAAGACCACGCACACGCTCGCTCTCCTCGCCGCGCGCCGTCAGCATGATGATCGGCAGGCGCTCGGTTTCGGGCCGCTGGCGCAGGCGCCGGCACAGTTCGATGCCGGAGACGCCCGGCAGCATCCAGTCGAGGATCAGAAGGTCGGGCATGCGCTCCTGCAAGCGCATCTCGGCCTCGTCACCGGACAGGATCGTATCGACCTCGAAACCCTCGGCTTCGAGATTGTAGCGCAGGAGAACGCTCAGCGCCTCCTCGTCTTCCACGACGGCTATTCTGGGCACCATGGACAGGATTCCTGCTCAAACTTACTCGGACGCTTCAGCGACGTTGCCGGCGACGACCGATGTCGACGTGTCGTCCTTCGGGCGCTCGCCCTCCGGCTGGGAGCCTGTCGCGATGTAGTAGATGGTTTCGGCGATGTTGGTCGCGTGGTCGCCGATGCGCTCGATGTTCTTGGCGCAGAACAAAAGATGCGTGCAGGGCGTGATGTTGCGCGGGTCTTCCATCATATAGGTCAGGAGTTCGCGGAACAGCGATGTGTAGATCGCATCGATCTCGTCGTCGCGCTCGCGGATGGCCTTGGCCTTTTCCACCGAACGGGTGGCGAAGACGTCGAGCACTTCCTTGAGCTGCATCAGCGCCAGTTCGGCGAGATGTTCGAGGCCGCGGGCGAGCTTGCGCGGCATGCCCGAGCTCTGCACGGCGATGACGCGCTTGGCGGTGTTCTTGCCGAGGTCACCGACGCGCTCGAGTTCGGCGGCGATGCGGATCGTGCCCATGATTTCGCGCAGGTCGGCCGCCATCGGCTGGCGCTTGGCGATGGTGACGATCGCCTTCTCGTTGATCTGGCGCTCGGCATTGTCGAGGATGACGTCCTCGGAAATGACCTTCTGGGCCAGCGCCACATCGGTGGAGACGAGGGCACGGACGGAATCCGCCACCATCTGCTCTGCCGTACCGCCCATCTCAGAGATGCGGCGGGAGAGGTACTTCAGTTCTTCGTCGTAAATCGAAACAATATGGGTCGATGACATCGTTCTGTCCTTAATACAGGCGGTTTTCAGGGGCTTGAGCGACGAAAGCGTCAGCCGAAGCGGCCCATGATGTAGTCCTGCGTGCGCTGGTCATCCGGGTTGGTGAACATCTTGTCGGTGTCGTTCTCCTCGACGAGGTTGCCGAGGTGGAACATGGCGGTGCGCTGCGAGACGCGGGCCGCCTGCTGCATGGAGTGCGTCACGATGACGATGGTGAAATTGGCGCGAAGCTCGTGGATGAGCTCCTCGACCTTGGCCGTCGCGATCGGGTCGAGCGCCGAGCAGGGCTCGTCCATCAGGATGACTTCGGGGCTGACGGCGACGGCGCGGGCGATGCACAGGCGCTGCTGCTGGCCGCCGGAGAGGCCCGTGCCGCCTTCATGCAGGCGATCCTTCACCTCGTTCCAGAGACCGGCCTTCTGCAGGCTCTTTTCAACGATGCCGTCCATGTCGGCCTTCGACTTGGCAAGACCGTGGATGCGCGGGCCGTAGGCGACGTTCTCGTAGATCGACTTCGGGAACGGGTTCGGCTTCTGGAAGACCATGCCGACGCGGGCGCGCAGTTCGACGACGTCGATGTTCGGATCGTAGATATCGTCCGTATCGAGCGTGATGCGGCCGGTGACGCGGCAGCCGTCGATCGTGTCGTTCATGCGGTTCAGCGTGCGCAGGAAGGTGGACTTGCCGCAGCCCGACGGGCCGATCAGCGCCGTCACGGTGTTTTCGCGGACGTTCAGGTTGACGTCGTAGAGGGCGCGTTTGTCGCCGTAATAGACCGAAACGTCCTTGCCGATCATCTTGTAGGAAATGTCGTTCATTTTCTTGTCCAGCGCTTTCTCGACTGCGGCTTCTGACATCATGTTCATAGGATCGGTCCTTCTACCAGCGCCGTTCGAAACGGCGGCGCAACAGGATGGCGCCAACATTCATGAGGATGAGGAAGATGAGGAGCACCATGATGGCGCCCGAGGTGCGCTCCACGAAGGCACGCTCGGCCTCGTTCGCCCACATATAGATCTGTACCGGCAGAGCCGTGGAGGGTTCCAGCGGCGTTCCGGGAATGTCGGCGACGAAGGCGACCATGCCGATGAGCAGCAGCGGTGCGGTTTCGCCGAGCGCATGCGCCAGACCGATGATCGTGCCCGTCAGGATGCCCGGCATGGCGAGCGGCAGGACGTGGTGGAACACGGTCTGCATCTTGGAGGCGCCGAGACCGAGCGCGGCCGAGCGGATCGACGGCGGCACGGCTTTCAGAGCGGCGCGCGTCGCGATGATGATCGTCGGCAGCGTCATCAGCGTCAGAACCAGGCCACCGACGAGGGCGGCCGAGCGGGGAAAGCCCGCGAAGTTGACGAAGACGGCGAGGCCGAGCAGACCGTAGACGATCGACGGCACGGCGGCGAGGTTGTTGATGTTCACCTCGATCAGATCCGTGAAACGGTTCTTCGGAGCGAATTCCTCGAGATAGATCGAGGCGGCGACGCCGATGGGCAGCGACAGCACGAGCACGATCAGCATCATGTAGAGCGAGCCGACGACGGCGACGCCGAGGCCTGCCGCTTCCGGACGGCTCGATGCGCCGTTGACGAAGAGGCCGGTGTTGAAATGCTTGGAGAGCGCGCCGCTTTCGACGAGCGTGTTCATCCAGCCGACCTGCTTGTCGGAGATCTTGCGGTTGGTTTCCGCCACGGAGAGATCGATCTGGCCCTTGAAGGCCGAGTCGAGATCGCCATGGGCGAGGAAGGTCACCGTCTGCGTGGTGCCGATGATCGCCGGATTGGCGACGACCATGTCGCGGAACTGCGTGCGGACGCTGTCCGAGATCATGCCGTTGACGGCTTTCAAACCGGCACGGTCCTTTTCATCGACGCCGAGAACCTTGGCGAGCGCATTGCGGGCAACGACCGGATAATTGGCCGAGACCAGCTTCTGCGGGTTGGTGGCGCGCTCGTTGTTCTTGTCGATGACCTGCTCGGAAAACTCGACCGGGATGGTGATCATCGACTGCTGGAACGCGGTGTAGCCCTTGGAGACGACCGAAAACAGCAGAAGGAACAGAAAGAGCAGGCCGAAGGCGATCGCTGCCATGCCGAAGAGGCGGAAGCGGCGCTCTGCAGCGTAGCGGCGGCGAAGGCCGATATCGCGGCGCTCGGGTTTGGCGGAGACGCCAAGGGCGGCCATCGAAGGGCTCGTGGAAACCTGGCTCATTCGTACTGCTCCCGGTATTTGCGCACGATGTAAAGGGCGTAGATGTTGAGGCAAAGCGTGATGAAGAACAGCGTGATGCCCAGCGCGAAGGCCACCAGCGTCTGCGGCGAGGTGAACTCGAGGTCACCCGTCAGCTGGTTGACGATCTTGACGGTCACTGTTGTCATCGGCTCGAAGGGATTGAACTGCATGCGGGCGGCAACACCGGCGGCAAGCACCACGATCATGGTTTCGCCGACGGCACGCGAGGCGGTCATCAGCAGCGCGCCGACGATGCCCGGCAGAGCGGCCGGCAGGATGACGCGCTTGATCGTTTCAGACCGCGTGGCACCGAGACCGAGCGAACCGTCACGCAGCGCCCGCGGCACGGCGGTGATGATGTCGTCCGACAGCGAGGAAACGTAGGGGATCAACATGATGCCCATGACGAAGCCGGCCGTCAGGACGCTCTGCGCCTGGATGAAGTTCGTGTAGTTGCCGGTGACGAGGCCGTTCAGCTGGGCGGAGATATCGCGCAGGAACGGACCGACGGTCACCAGCGCGAAGAAGCCGTAGACGATGGTCGGGATGCCGGCGAGCACTTCGAGCAGGGGCTTGGCCACCGAGCGGACGTGACGCGAGGCATATTCCGACATGTAGATGGCGGCGAAGAGACCGACCGGCACGGCGACCAGCATGGCGACGAAGCCGATATAGAGCGTGCCGGCAAGCAGCGGGATCAGGCCGAACTGGCCGGCGGAGGCCGTTGCACCGGCGGCGGCGAAGCGCGGATCCCAGACCGTGCCGAAGAAGAACTCCCAGGCCGGCACCATGTTGAAGAAATGCACGGCTTCGGTGAACATCGAGGCGACGATGCCGACCGTCGTGAGGATGGCGATCGACGACGCGGCGATCAGGCCGACCAGCATGGCGCCTTCGACGCGGTTGCGGGCGCGAAACTTCGGCGCGATCGAACGATAGGAGAAGAAGGCGCCGACGGCAGCCACGATGACGACGATGATCGACAGGATGGTGCTGCTCGTATTGGTCATGCGGTTGAGGTCGTCGGCCGACTTCAGCATGTAGGGTGCGGGCTCGGCCGCGACCGGAACGCCCTTGCTGGCGAGCACGTCGCGGGCGGTGGCGCCGTCCTTGAACAGGGCTTCGCGTTCTTCGGCCGTCAGCACCTTGAAGCCGCGGGCGATGGCCGAGATCATGTTGTAATTGAGGTTCTGCGTTGCCTGCGGCTCGGCCTTCACCTCTTCGGGGAAGCCGGCGCGGACGGTGGAGCTGATATAGATCGGGCTTGCCACGACCCAGATGAACAGCACGACAACCGCCGGAAGAACAGCCCAGATGGCGACGTAGGAGCCGTAATAACCCGGCCGCGAATGCAGGTTCGAAAGCTTGCCGCCGGCAAGCGCGTTGGCGCGCCAGCTGCCAATAAGATAGCCCACCACGCCGATCACGGCGACGACGAGCAGAAGAAGGGAAATACTCATTGAGGAAATTCTCCCGGCGAGATCATCCGCGGTGCCATTCATGCGACGGGCGAAAATTGCCCGAAAGGAAGCGGCCGGCGCGTTTTAACGCGCCGGCCAACGTCAATTACATGATCTTGCCGTCAACGAAGGCCTTGCGGACTTCTTCACGCTCGGCATCCGGAGCCGGAACCAGGCCATATTCAGCCAGCGGGCTGTCGGGGCCGATCATGTCGTCGCTCGTGAAGAACTCGACATATTCCTTCAGGCCGGGGATAACGCCGAGATGTGCCTTCTTGACGTAGAAGAACAGCGGGCGCGAAACCGGATATTCGCCGGAAGCGATCGTCTCGGTCGACGGAACGATGCCGCTGACGGTCGCAACCTTCAGCTTGTCGGCATTGTTTTCGTAGAAGGAGAGGCCGAATACGCCAAGGCCGGTCTTGTTGGCGGCGATGCGAGCCAGCGTTTCGGTGTAGTCGCCGTCGATATCGACAGCCAGGCCGTCCTTGCGAACGGCGATGCACTTGGCATGCTGTTCCTTTTCGTCGGCAACGGCAGCCTTGATCACGTCGAGAGCGCCGGTGGCCTTGCAGCCCGCAGCGAGCATCTTTTCGTCGAAGACTTCACGGGTGCCGTGCTTTTCGCCCGGAATGTAAGCGGCGATTTCAGCGTCCGGCAGGTCCTTGTTGACATCAGACCACTTCTTGTTCGGGTTGGCGACGAGCTTGCCGTCAACGACGATTTCAGCGGCGAGCGCGAGGTAGAGGTCCTTCGGCTCGAGCTTCAGGTCGGCATTGCCGGCGTCGGTTGCGAAGACGATGCCGTCATAGCCGATCTTGACTTCCTGGATCTCGGTGACGCCGGCAGCCTTGCAGGCTTCCTTTTCGCTGTCCTTCATCGCACGCGATGCGTTGGCGATGTCGAGGGTCTCCGGGCCGACGCCCTTGCAGAATTCCTTGAGGCCGCCGCCCGTGCCGCCGGATTCGACGATCGGGGTCTTGAAGTCGGGGAAGGTCTCGCCGAACGTCTCGGCGACGATCTTGGCGTAGGGAAGAACGGTGGACGAGCCGGCGATCTGGACCTGGTCGCGCGCAACGGCAACGCCTGCGAATGCGGCGGAGGCAACGAGCGCCGCGAGGGTGAGCTTAAGAGATTTCATCTGGGTTCTCCCGAAGAGGACGTGTGTGGAAAGCGCTGTTTTGCGCTCACTGCCGTTGACCGGCGGCTCTTCTCTAAACCCCGGACGCCCTCTCTTTTATGTCAGTTTCGCGAAACATTTGTGACAGGCCAAGCCACTGAAAACCCTTCGGAATTTTCAGTGAAACGACGAAGCGGCAGTCCTTTATGTCAAAAGCGCACGGTAAACACCGTGCCCTTGCCCACCTCGGACTTCACCACCAG
>NZ_CAMLFY010000022.1 GCF_946479415.1 uncultured Shinella sp.
CTTCAGCGCGCGCAGCACTTTCAGCTTCTCGTCGCGCACGGCTTCCGCGTCCATCGAGGAGGGAACCTCCATGGCGACGAGGCAGAGCAGCTGGAGAATGTGGTTCTGCACCATATCGCGCAGCGCACCGGCCTTGTCATAGTAGCCGGCGCGGCTTTCGAGGCCGACGGATTCGGCCACCGTGATCTGCACATGGTCGATATGTGCGGAGTTCCACAGCGGCTCGTAAAGCGCATTGGCAAAGCGCAGCGCCATCAGGTTCTGCACCGTCTCCTTGCCGAGATAGTGGTCGATGCGGAAGATCTGCTCTTCCCGGAACACCTTGCCGATCGTGTTGTTCAGCTCGTTGGCGGAAGCGAGGTCGCGGCCGATCGGCTTTTCCACGACGATGCGGGTCTGTTTGGTGATCAGCTTGTGATCGCGGATCTTTTCCGAGATGTCGCCGAAGATCGCAGGAGCCACGGCGAGATAGAAAGCGCGCACACGCTCCTTGCCCTCGTCGAGCAGGTCTTTCAGCTTGTCCCAGCCGGCGTCGGATTTGGCATCGACAGCGACATAGAACAGGCGGTCGCAGAAAGCCTGGACCTGTTCTTCCTGAAATTCGCCGGGCTTCAGATGCTCCTTCAGCGCATCCACGGCAAACTTGCGGTATTCCGCATCGGTGAAGGCCGTACGCGACGCGCCGATGATGCGTGTCGGGTCGGAGAGCTGGCCGTCGAGCTGCCGGTGGTAGAGGGCCGGAAGGAGCTTGCGCTCCGCAAGGTCACCGGTTCCGCCGAAGACGACATAGTCGAAGGGTTCAACAGGAATGATCTGGCTGCTCATCGGATATCTCGATCTCGTTCTGTTGCCGGGTGTTATAATCTAATCGATTTAAAAACGCCAGCGTGCAACGCAACAAAATCGGTGTTTCCGAACAGATCAGAGCTTGTCGCGTAGCGCGTACCACGTCATGGCGAGGAACAGAAGCGGCGAACGGAACCTTGGACCACCGGGGAAGGCCGGGATTTTCAGGGCCTTCAGCTGGTCGAGTTCGTTGGAGCCGCCCGTCACCTCCTCGGCGTAAAGCTTGCCACAATAGTTTGACAGCATGACGCCATGGCCGGAATAGCCGCCGATCGTCGTGATGCCGGGCATGACTTCGCGCACATAGGGCTTGCGCGGCATGGTGATACCGACCGAACCGCCCCAGGCATGGGTGAGTTCGATACTCTTCAGTTCCGGATAGACTTCTTCGATTTGCCGGCGGATCGGCGGCGTCATGTCGTCGAGATTTTCCGAATAGGCCTCGCGGCCGCCGAACAGCAGGCGCCCGTCGCGGGTCTTGCGGAAATAGCGCACGACGAATCGCGTATCGGCAATCGCTTCACCGCCGGGAATGATCGACGGGAACTTGTCGAGCGGCACGGTCGCGCCGATGAAGGAGCGGATCGGCATGACATGCGATGCCGTCTTCGGCTCGAGATTGCCGATATGGGCGTTGCAGCAGATCAGCGCCTTGTCGGCGCGGATCGTACCCTTCGCGGTGGTGATGACAGCCTTGCCGCCTGCCCGCTCGATCTTCAGGGCAGGGGTCTTTTCATGCAGGCTGGCGCCGGCCGCCTGTGCCGCGCGGGCGACGCCGACCAGCAGTTTCATCGGGTGGATATGGCCGGTGCCGACATCGCGCATGCCGAAGAAGAAGCGTTTGGAGCCGACGCGCTGTTCGGTTTCCGCTCGGTCCATATAACTCAGGTGCTTGTAGCCGAAGCGGGTCGCGGCGATCTCGATATGATCGCGGAATTCCTTCTCGTAGCTTACCTTGTGGCTGACATTGAGCTGGCCGGGCACGTAGTCGATCTCAAGGTTCTGCGCGGCGGCGAAGTCGTGGATATGCTGCTTGGCATTTTCCGCGAGGTCGAACAGCGCCTTGGCACGCTCGAAGCCCAATTCGGCCTCAAGCGTCTCCGCATCGGAGCGCTGACCGGTGCCGAGCTGGCCGCCATTGCGGCCCGACGCACCGTCGCCGAAACGATGCGCCTCGATGAGCGTGACGCGCACGCCCTTCTTGGCAAGATTGTAGGCGGCCTGCAGGCCGGTGAAACCACCGCCGACGATCGCGACATCGGTCTCGACGGAGCCGTCGAGCGGGGCATATTCGGGACGGTCGCCGACGCTGGCCTCATACCAGGAGACGCCGGGGGAAATCGGGCTTTGCCAGGGCATAGCGCACACTCATTCGGTCAAGAGGGTGCGGCGGCGCGCCGGGGGCCGGCCGCTTCTCAGGGACTGATCGTTTCAGCGGCCCGGACCGCGTGATTGCTCAGACGTTGAGCAGCAGGAACTCGCGCTCCCAGGGGCTGATCACCTGCATGAAGGTCTCGAACTCGCCGCGCTTGACGCCGGCATAGAGCCCGATGAACTCCGCGCTCAGAACCTCCGCCAGGGCCGGATCCGACTCCAGCAACGAGACGGCTTCGAGAAGGCCGCGCGGCAGGTCGATCGACCCTTCGTTGGCGGTATCTTCCGTCGGCGGGCTCGGCTCGACCTGGTTCATGATGCCGAGCAGGCCGCAGCCGAGCGAGGCCGCAAGCGCCAGGTACGGATTGGCATCCGATCCCGGCAGGCGGTTCTCGACGCGCCGCGCCGCAGCATCCGAAACCGGGATGCGGAAGGCCGTCGTGCGGTTGTCGTAACCCCAGGCATTGTTGACCGGTGCCGACATTTCCGGTGTCAGACGACGGTAGGAGTTCACATAGGGCGCCATCATGACGAGCGTCTTCGGCACATAGGCCTGCATGCCGCCGATGAAGTGGAAGAACTCCTTCGAGGGCGATCCATCAGGGTTGGAGAAGACGTTCTTGCCCGTCTCTATCTCCACCACCGACTGGTGGATGTGCATGGCCGATCCCGCCTGGCCCTGCATGGGCTTGGCCATGAAGGTGGCGTAGATGCCGTGCTTCAGCGCGGCCTCGCGGATCGTGCGCTTGAAGAGGAACACCTGGTCGGCGAGTTCAACCGGGTCGCCGTGGCGCAAGTTGATCTCGAGCTGTGCGGGACCTTCCTCGTGGATCAGGGTATCGATCTCGAGCCCCTGCTTTTCCGAGAAGTGGTAGATGTCGTCGATCAGTTCGTCGAACTCGTTGATCCCTGCGATGGAATAGCCCTGGCCGCCCTGGATGGCGCGGCCGGACCGGCCCTTCGGCGGATGCAGCGGATAGTCCGGGTCCTCGTTCATGGCAACGAGATAGAACTCGATCTCAGGCGCGACGACCGGCTTCCAGCCGCGGTCGCGATACATCTTCACGACGTTCTTCAGCACGTTGCGCGGTGTATAGGGCACGCTTTCGCCCGTCGAGCCGACGATGTCGCAGATGACCTGCGCGGTCGGATCGCTCTCCCACGGCACGACGGAAAGCGTGGAAAGATCCGGCAGCAGCTTGAGATCGCTGTCGCGCGGCTCATAGCGGAAATTGCCGGTTTCTTCCGGGTAGTCGCCCGAAATCGTGTGGCGATAGAGGGCGGAAGGCAGCGCCAGCGACGTGTTCGAGGTGAATTTCGAAGAGGGCATCATCTTCCCGCGCGGGACGCCTGCAAGATCAGGCGTGATGCATTCGATATCCTCGATACCGCGGGCCCGAAGCCAGTCTGCGGCGTCCTTCCAGGTCTTTACCCCTCGTGGCACGCTGATGGAGGGAGGTACTTTTCCAGAGCGTACGGCTTTCTCGATGGTAGGGGTAACGACTTTCTTTTTGGACGGCATGACACACCGGGTTTGTTGACGATGGCGCCATCATAACCACAGAATAAACCTTGGCTAGCTCCCCCCAGGGGGTAGAAAACGCGATTTCTGCGGTATTTTCTGTTTTTTATGTCCCGATTGACTTTCTCGCGCGATAGCAGAAAGGAGAGGCAAACGGGGATTTTTGACGTGGCAGAACGGCGGGACGTCGTCATTATCGGGGCCGGTGCGGCAGGCATGATGTGCGCCATCGAGGCGGGCAGGCGGGGTCGCCGCGTGCTGGTGCTCGACCATGCCAAGGCGCCGGGCGAGAAGATCCGCATCTCCGGCGGCGGACGCTGCAACTTCACCAATATCCATGCCGGACCGAAAAACTTCCTGTCGGCCAATCCGCACTTCGCCAAATCGGCGCTCGCCCGCTACACGCCGCGCGATTTCCTCGATCTCGTCGAGCGCCACCGCATCGCGTGGCATGAAAAGACGCTGGGTCAGTTGTTCTGCGACAATTCGGCGAAGGACATCATCGCCATGCTGCTGTCCGAGATGAAGGTGGCGGGTGCGGAACTGCGGCTTTCGACTGTCATCACCGATATCGCGCATGACGGCCATTCCTTCCGCGTCGCCACGGAGCACGGCCTCATCGAGACGGCCTCGCTGGTGATCGCCACCGGCGGCAAGTCGATCCCGAAAATGGGCGCGACGGGGTTTGCCTATCGCGTCGCCGAGCAGTTCGGCCTGGCCGTTACGGAAACCCGCGCCGGTCTCGTGCCGCTGATGCTCGATCCGGCGACGCTTGCCGCGCATGAAGGCCTGCCCGGCGTCGCCGTTGATGTCATCGCGCGCCACGGCAAGATGGAATTTGCGGAAGCCGCCCTCTTCACCCATCGCGGCCTCAGCGGCCCCTCCATCCTGCAGATCTCTTCCTATTGGCGTGAAGGCGAGGAGATCTCGCTTCACATCCGCCCGGATCTCGACTTTGCCGCCATCATTGCCGCGGCCCGCAAGCAGAACGGTCGGCAGGCGGTGCAGACGGTGCTGGCCGATCATATCCCCAAGAAGCTGGCGCAGCTTCTCGTCAGCGAAATCGGCATCGACGGGACGCTTGCCGAGCAATCGGGAAAACGCATCGAAGCGCTCGTGCAGAAGCTGCGTGACTGGCGTTTCCGCCCGCCGGGTTCGGAAGGCTATCGCACGGCGGAAGTCACGCTCGGCGGCATCCATACGGCCGCGCTCGATTCCCGCAGCATGGCGGCGAAGGCCGTGCCTGGGCTCTATTTCGTGGGCGAGGCGGTGGATGTGACCGGTTGGCTCGGCGGCTATAATTTTCAATGGGCCTGGGCGTCCGGCCATGCGGCCGGCCTGGATGCCTGAACCCACGGCGCAGGAATAGCGATACGGTCTTTACCGCCCGTTAAGACCTCGCGTCGGATGCTGCTCGAATGTCGGCGTTTCCCGCCTTCGGGAAACAACATGATGTAGGCCGGCTGGCCGGATCATCCGGGTTACCTGTTATCGCGTAACGGAGTATCGCCGCATGCCTGAAAGACATCGCCCCGCTCGTGCTGTCGCCATTGCCGCTGCTGAAGAAAGCCGCCGCCGCCTCGTTTCCATCGGGATCAACTGCGCGCTTGCCGCCCTTCTCGTCGCAGTGCTCGCCATAGCCGCGCTCTGACGTTTCCCGCACCGTCACAAATCGGTTTAAATTGGTGATGGAATTTTAAAGATTGCCGCCGATTATCTCGCGATAGGGTTCCGGAAGCCGCGTCCGATTGTGGATGCATGCGGCATGCAATGACTGCTCCCCCGGATACGCGGCACTGCGGCCGCATGAAGTCGGTAATCCGGCGTCCGAATCCTGGGGAGGCCTTAACCAAGGGCAGGGGTGGAGCACGCCGACAACGGATGTTCCGCTGATGTTTATTGATCGCATTCTTGCACGATTCAAGATCCAGACGAAGGTTCTGGTCTTCATCCTGCCGTTCGTGCTCTCGATCTGTGCCGTGGGCTTTACCGGGCTTTACGCCTCCGGTCTTTTGCAAGGCCGCATGGAAATTTCCAACAGCGTCCTCCAGTCGCTGAGCGGCTTCAAGGACGTTTATGCCGGTATGAACCGGTTCCTTCAGAACACCAGCGAAGAGACCCGTGACGCGGTCAACGAGCGGCTGAAGGCCCAGGTGGCCCTGCTGCGCCAGACGATGGACGGCCTGACGCCCGACGTCGATGCCTCCAAGCTCCTGGACGCCCAGAAGCAGACCAAAGATATCGAAGCGCGCATGGATGGGCTGTGGCTGCTCTATGTGAACGAGAACAAGCTGCACGAGAAGATGACCAAGAACCTGGGCACTCTCTCCAGCGAGCAGGTCAAGATCCTCGACGAGGCGACGAAGCTGCAGCGCACCGTGCGGCAGAACGAGAATGCCGCAAAGAGCATGCTCCGCGAGGCCGAGCGCCTGACGGCGGCCAGCAAGTTCTTCGGTGATCTCCTCTCCGAATTCAGCCGCGGTGCGACGCCTGACGACAAGATGAAGGTCATCAAGGAACGTTTTCCCTTCATTTCGAAGAGCGAGCGTTCCATCTTCGCGATCCTGCCGAAGAACCAGAAGGTCGTCTCCATCACCATTCGCAATACGATCGAAGAACTGGCGGGTTTCCTGTCGTCGTCGGATCCGGCTGACGTTACCGTGCCGGAAATCGCACGCCGCGTGAACCGTTTCCGTCAGGTCACTATCCAGCTTCAGGGGGCTGCTGCCGAAAAAATGCGTGAAGCGACCCGCATCTTCGGCGAACTCGACGAGCCGATCATCAAGTCCGAGGCGGTTCTCGCCTCCACGCGCAAGCTGGTGACGTCGATCGACGATATCGAACTGGCGGCCGTGCGCTTCCTCGGCCAGACATCCGATGAAAACCGCGTGAAGCTGCTCGGCAATCTCTCCATGCTGCACATCGACATGAAGGGCCTGCGCGGCACCGCAAGCGGCCTGCCGTTCTTCGACACGGTCGATGAAACGCTGACGCCGGTGCTGGAGCGGATCGAGGCTGACAGCGATTCCCTCGTGAAGATCAGCACGCAGCGAAACGCAGACTTCGATGCCGCCGGCCAGTCCATCGATTCCATCTGGAACCTGCTCAGCCAGTTTGCCGAGGAACAGAAGACCAGCGCCGGCACGGAACGCGAAAAGGCCAACCAGGTTTCGGTCCTTGCGACCGTCGTGGGTGCCGCTATCGCCGTGCTTGCCGGTATTGCTCTGGTCTTGACGCTGAAAGGTCCGATCGGCCAGATCACCGGCGCCATGCGCCGCCTGGCCGATGGTTTCCTCGATACCGGCATATCAGGCGAAGGCCGCGCCGACGAAATCGGCGACATGGCTCGCGCGCTCGGTGTGTTCAAGGAAAACGCCCTGTCGAAGATCCGCGTGGAAGCCGAAAGCGAGCAGCAGCGTGCCGAGGCGGATGCCGAGCGCACCCGCAACGATGCGGAAAAGCAGGCCCTCGACCGGCAGATCGACTTTGCCGTGAACGCGCTTGCCGCCGGCCTCGGCCGTCTCGCCCAGGGCGACCTGTCGCGCCAGATCGATACGCCGTTTACCGGCCGTCTCGAACAGCTGCGCCAGGACTTCAACGTCTCGCTCGAACGTCTCCAGGATACGCTCGGCCAGATCCGCAACAACGCGATGTCGATCCAGCGCAGCGGCTCCGACATGCTGCAATCGGCCGATGCGCTCTCCAAGCGCACCGAAGCGCAGGCCTCTTCGCTGGAAGAGACCGCGGCTGCCGTCGAGCAGATCACGGTAACGGTTCGCTCCTCCGCCGAGCGGGCGCATGAGGCCAATGTCGTCGTCGGCGCCACCAAGCGCAGCGCCGACAGTTCAGCCTCCGTCGTCAACAACGCGATTGCCGCCATGGGCCGCATCGAGGGCGCCTCGCGCCAGATCGAGCAGATCATCGAGGTCATCGACGACATCGCCTTCCAGACGAACCTGCTGGCGCTGAATGCCGGTATCGAAGCGGCACGGGCCGGCGAGGCCGGCAAGGGCTTTGCCGTCGTGGCGCAGGAAGTGCGCGAGCTTGCCCAGCGTTCGGCCAGTGCTGCCCGCGAGATCAAGGGTCTGATCGAAAAATCGACGAGCGAGGTCAGCGCCGGTTCGCATCTCGTGCAGGAGACGGGCTCCGTGCTCGCCTCGATCAGCCAGCAGATCGTCACCGTCAGCCAGCATGTGGACATGATGGCGACGGCGAGCCGCGACCAGGCGGCCGCTCTTCAAGAGGTCAACGGTTCCGTCAACCAGATGGACCAGATGACGCAGCAGAACGCCTCGATGGTGGATCTCACGACCACCGCCAGCCGAAAGCTCGCCGGCGATGCCGACACGCTGATGATGCTGGTCGAGCAGTTCCGCCTCGAGGCGGACGAACACGCGGTCTACCGCGCAGCCTGACCGGACGGTTTCGAAGAAATGGAGAAAGGCCCGGCATTGCCGGGCCTTTTTCATCTGGCAAGTCCGAAGGCCTTCGCGATGCGGCGGAGCCGGGCGCGGATTGGGTGCTCCTCGATCAGGTGATCGAATTCGTGTTTGCGGCGGGCGTCGTTTTTGGCTAGCTCGAAGAGCATGACGAGGCCGAACATGTCGTGCATGGCTGTCTCCTTCATAGAGGCAACAGGAAGCCGTGGCGCGTGAGCGCGCGAAGACTGCCGTCGGGGGAGGATTGGCGCCGGGAAGGATTGGCCCCGGGCGCCTTGTTTACGGTTTGAATCTATCCTTCAAAATCGCATTCAAGAACGTCGAATTCCGTGTTATGTTTTTCATCGATGAAAGACATGTCCTGGGAATCCTACCGCATCTTCCTTGATGTCGCCCGGCAGGGCGGGTTGACGGGCGCCGCGCAGGCGACCGGCCTCAGCCCCGCCACCGTGGGGCGACGGGTGTTGCAGCTGGAAGAGGCGACGGGACGGGCGCTTTTCCTGCGCAGCCAGACCGGCTACCGGCTGACCGCTGAAGGGCAGGCGTTGTATGAACGGCTTCTCGGCATGGAGGCGATTGCCCGCGGCGTCGAAAGCTGGCGGCAGGAAGGGCAGGGCACGAGTACGGTGCGCGTCATGGCCGGCACCTGGGTCACATGGCTCATCTGCGAAAACATGTCCGCCATCTGCACCGGCAAGGATCCCTTCCGTCTTGATCTCTCCGTGTCGGAGCGCCGCGCGACGCTGACGCATCGCGAGGTGGATGTCGGCCTGCGCGCCGTCGAGCCGACCGAGCCGGCCCTGATCAGCCGTCCGTCGGGCGATGTCGCCTATGCCGCCTATCGGCGCAAGAATGCCGGTGATGCGCTGGCCGACCGCTGGCTGGCCGTTTCGGAGGACGATGCGGTCTCGGCCTATCTGCGTTGGCCGCATGAGCGAGTGAGACATTCCATCGCCGTCATCGTCAGCCGCCCGCGCTCGTTGCTCGATCTGGCGCGATCCGGCGCGGGGCAGGCGGTGCTGCCCTGTTTCGTCGGCGATCTCGACCCGGATCTGGAGCGTGCGGGTGAGGAAATCCGCGAACTGCGGCATCACCAGTGGATCGTCGCCAACAGCGAGGACCGGCATCGCCGCGACATCCGCACCGTCTCCGACCGGCTGTTCCGGCTCCTGAAGAGCCATGGCGATCTCTTCGCCGGCAAACGGCCGAGCCGGACATAAAAATCCCCGGCGCAGGGAACGCCGGGGATTTTCTTTGACTGGATGGTGCCTGTCAGCCGCGACCCTGCGTCACGATGACCGGGATCAGCAGGTCGCCCCAGTTGCCCTCGCCACCATGGTGGCGGGCGGAGCGGACGAGCTCGACCGAGACGCCGGCCTCGACCGCCTTCATGACGGACTGGTTGAGGCGGTGCAGGTCGTTGGCGACCATGCGGATCATGGCCTGCTGGTCGGGGGTCATGGCGGAAGCCTGTTCTTCAGCGCGTTCCTTGACTCGGGTCTGGACTGTCATGGCATTTCTCCTCTTATAACGGGGTTTTTGAAGGGCTGATGGGGATGGTTTATTCTGCGGCCGGGCGGAACTGCTCGTGCTCGGTCGATTCATGCATGGCGGTCGTCGAGGACTGGCCGCCGGTGATGGCCATGGAGACGGCATCGAAATAGCCGGTGCCGACTTCACGCTGGTGCTTGGTGGCGGTGTAGCCGTTGATCTCGGCGGCGAATTCCGCTTCCTGAAGCTCGGAATAGGCCGCCATCTGGCGCTCCTTGTAGCCGCGGGCCAGTTCGAACATGCCGAAATTCAGCTGGTGGAAGCCGGCGAGCGTGATGAACTGGAACTTGTAGCCCATCGCACCCAGCTCGCGCTGGAACTTGGCGATCGTCGCGTCGTCCAGGTTCTTCTTCCAGTTGAACGAGGGCGAGCAATTGTAGGCGAGCAGCTTCCCCGGATGGGCCTTGTGCACGGCTTCGGCGAACCTGCGGGCCTGTTCGAGGTCCGGCTTGCCGGTCTCCATCCAGATCAGGTCGCAATGCGGCGCATAGGAGATGGCGCGCGCGATGCAGGGCTCGATGCCGTTCTTGACCTGGTAGAAACCTTCGACCGTGCGGCCCTTGTCCTTGTCGACGAAGGGCTGGTCGCGCTCGTCGATATCGGAGGTCAGGAGCTTTGCGGCCTCGGCATCGGTGCGGGCGACGATCAGCGTCGGGACGCCCATGACGTCGGCGGCGAGACGCGCGGCATCGAGGTTGCGGATATGCGCGGCGGTCGGGATCAGAACCTTGCCGCCGAGATGGCCGCACTTCTTTTCCGAGGCCAGCTGGTCCTCGAAGTGAACGCCGGCAGCACCCGCCTCGATGAAGGCCTTCATGATCTCGAAGGCGTTGAGCGGGCCGCCGAAGCCGGCTTCCGCGTCGGCGACGATCGGCGCGAACCACGTGTCGACCGAAAGGCCGTTGCCTTCCGCCGTCTCGATCTGGTCGGCGCGCTGCAGGGTGCGGTTGATGCGCTTGGCCAGTTCCGGCGCGGCGTTTGCCGGATAGAGCGACTGGTCGGGATACATGGCGGACGCCGTGTTGGCATCGGCGGCGACCTGCCAGCCGGAGAGATAGATCGCCTTCAGGCCGGCGCGGACCATCTGCATGGCCTGAATGCCCGAGAGCGCGCCGAGCGCGTTGACGAAATCTTCCTCGTGAATGAGCTTCCACAGGCGGTTCGCACCGTTTTCAGCCAGCGTGTGGCGGATCTGGACCGAGCCGCGCAGCTTCTCGACCGTCTGCGCCGTATAGGGGCGTTCGATGCCGTCGAAACGGCCTCTGGGTGCGCTCGGAACGAGATTGTAAAAATCGGTCATAGTATCCTCCAATGCGATGTCTCGGGATCGGGCTGGTGTCATGTCGTTGCCCGATTTCATGTGACAGTATTTACATCGCAGCGCACAATAGGGCGAGAGAAAACCGGAAAATCAGCAGGATAATCGGGTAATGATGTCTTGTCTTTGACAATTCCGATCTGTAAAAAAGTAAATATTGTAAATTCAGCAATCAAGCGATCTGTGTAAAGGATGTGACATATGGCGGAGAACAAGATCTTTGCCGGCCCGAAAGTCCGGCGCATCCGCAACACGCTCGGCCTGACCCAGACGGCGATGGCCGAGGGTCTGTCGATCTCGCCGTCCTATCTCAACCTCATCGAGCGAAACCAGCGCCCGCTGACGGTGCAGCTGCTGTTGCGGCTCGCCTCCGTCTACAAGGTCGATCTTGACGATCTCCAGGGCGAGAGTGCCGGCCATGCCCGCCAGCTGCGCGAGGTCTTTGCCGATCCGCTGCTCTCAGGCGAACTGCCGGGTGATCACGAGCTGGTGGAAATCGCCGATGCCGCGCCGAATGTCGCGAGCGGCATCGTCAAGCTCTACCGCGCCTATCGCGAGCAGGCCGCCCGCCTGACCGACCTTGCCGACCTGCTTGCCCGCGAGGGGCATGCCACCACGCTTGCCGGCACGCTGCTGCCGATGGACGAGGTGCGCGACAAGCTGGAAGGGCGGCCCAACTATTTTGGGGCGATCGAGGAGGCGGCCGAGCGGTTTCATGCGGCGCTGGCGCCCGGTGACGACCTGGCCAATGCCCTCAAGGGCTGGCTGCGCAAGGAACACGGCGTCGTGGTGCGCGCGCTGCCGGTCCACACCATGCCGAACCTGCGCCGCCGCTTCGACCGGCATTCCATGCGTCTCTTCCTCTCCGAGCGCCTGTCGCCCTTCGATCAGCTGCGCGAGATCGCCATGGAGACCGTGCAACTGGCGCTTCAGGACGAAATTTTCGCCGAACTCGACCTGCTTGCCTTCTCGACGGCGGAGGCGAAGCGCATCGCCCGCTTCGAACTGGCACGTTACGCCGCCCATGCGCTGATGATGCCCTACGAGGCCTTCCACGCGACGGCGCAGCGTGTGCGTTACGATGTCGACGTTTTGCGTTCGCGCTTCGGCGTCTCCTTCGAGCAGGCCGCGAACCGGCTGACCATGCTGCAGCGGCCAGGCAAGACGGGCGTGCCCTTCTTCATGCTGGAGATCGACAATGCCGGCCATCGTTTTCGCCGGGCCGGTGCGCAGGGCTTTCCACAGGCGCGTTTCGGCGGCGGCTGTCCGAAGCTCGGCGTGCACGCGGCCTTCTCCCAGCCGGGGCAAATCCTCGTCGATCGCGTCGAGATGCCCGATGGCGGAGCCTTCCTGACGGTATCACGCACGCTGGAAGGGCCGCAGGGCACGTTTGGCGAACGGGTACGCCGCACGGCGCTGCTGCTGGGCTGCGATGCCGCTCATGCGGAGGAGACGGTTTATGGCGAGGCGGTGCGGCGCGACGGCACCGTCGCCGTCGGCACGGCCTGTCGATTGTGCGAGCGGCAGGGCTGTCTGGCGCGCGCCGAGCCCCCCGTAACGCGCCCGCTCGGGCTCGATGAAATGGTCGCGGGCCTCAGTCTTTTCGACTTCCAGTAAATTTCCGCTTGATTTCCGTCACCGATAGGTTTTGAAATCTGATAGGAATGGGAACAATGTGATATCAAAATTCGCTCTCTGTTTGCGTAGAATGCAGCTTGTCGCCTCTCGAAAAACAACCATAATCGGCGACTGTTCTTCCTACGAACTCATAGATCCGCGAAAGAAACTGGGAGATAAATCAATGATAAGACGTATTCTTTTGGCGACGGCCGCTCTCGGCGCTATCCTTGGCGCCGGCAGTGCGCTTGCGCAGGAAAAGGTGGTCAACGTCTACAACTGGTCGGATTATATCGACAGCTCCATTATCGACGACTTCACCAAGGAAACCGGCATCAAGGTCGTCTACGACGTCTACGACTCGAACGAGATCCTTGAGACGAAGCTTCTCGCCGGCGGCACAGGCTATGACGTGGTCGTGCCGACCAACACCTTCTTGCAGCGCCAGATTTCTGCCGGCGTCTACCAGAAGCTTGACAAGTCCAAGCTGCCCAACCTGAAGAACATGTGGGACATGGTCGCGACGCGCATGCAGCCGTTCGACCCGGGCAATGAATATTCGATCAACTACATGTGGGGCACGATCGGCATCGGCTACAACAAGGCCAAGATCAAGGAAGCGCTCGGCACCGATCAGATCGACAGCTGGAATGTGATCTTCGATCCGGCCAATGCCGAAAAGCTCAAGGATTGCGGCATCAACCTGCTGGATTCCCCGACCGACATCATTCCGGTCACGCTCGCCTATCTGGGTCTCAACCCCGACAGCCATGACCCGGCCGATATCGCCAAGGCTGAAGAAGCCCTTCAGAAGATTCGGCCCTTCGTGCGCAAGTTCCATTCGTCGGAATTCATCAACGGTCTCGCGAATGGCGACATCTGCATCGCCGTCGGCTGGTCGGGTGATATCTTCCAGGGCCGCGACCGCGCGGACGAAGCCAAGAACGGCGTCGAGATCGGCTATGCCATTCCGAAGGAAGGCACGCAGATGTGGTTCGACCAGATGGCGATCCCCGCCGACGCACCGCATGTCGAAGAGGCGCACGCCTTCCTCGACTACATCATGCGTCCGGAAGTCATCGCCAAGGCCTCGACCTACATCCACTATGCCAACGGCAACAAGGCCGCTCAGGCTGTGATGCCGGAAGAGATCGTCAAGGATACGACGATCTATCCGGATGACGCGACGCTGAAGAAGCTCTTCACCAACACCACGCTGGACCCGAAGACGCAGCGCCTGTTCACGCGCACCTGGACCAAGATCGTGACCGGCCAGTAACCGGCCGAAAGCAAATTGCCCGGAAGCCTCTTCCGGGCATTTTTCTTAAGAGCTGCCCAAAAATAAGAGATGGGGACAGGCAATGAAATCTCTCGGCAACATCCGTCGCGCCTTCGCACCGTGGACGGACCCGGACGCAAAACCGTACATCACGTTCCGCAATGTCACGAAGAAGTTCGGCGATTTCACTGCCGTCGATGATCTCACACTCAACATCTATCACCGCGAGTTCTTCGCCCTGCTCGGCGCCTCGGGCTGCGGCAAGTCCACGCTGCTGCGCATGCTGGCCGGTTTCGAGCGGCCGACGTCGGGCGAGATCATTCTCGACGGTCAGGACATTGCCGGCATCCCGCCCTACAAGCGGCCCGTCAACATGATGTTCCAGTCCTACGCGCTCTTCCCGCACATGTCGGTCGAGAGCAATATCGGCTTCGGCCTGCGCCAGGACGGCATGCCGAAAAACGAGATCGCCGAGCGCGTCGCCCAGATGCTCAAGCTCGTAAAGCTCGAAAAATTCGCAAAACGCAAGCCGCACCAGCTCTCCGGCGGCCAGCGCCAGCGCGTGGCGCTGGCCCGTTCGCTTGCCAAGCGCCCGAAGGTGCTCTTGCTTGATGAGCCGCTCGGCGCGCTCGACAAGAAGCTGCGCGAGGAAACCCAGTTCGAGCTGATGGACCTGCAGCAGGAGCTCGGCCTGACTTTCGTCGTGGTGACGCACGACCAGGAAGAGGCGATGACCATGGCCGACCGCATCGCGGTAATGAGCCACGGCAAGGTCATCCAGGTCGCGACGCCGGCGGAAATCTATGAAGCGCCGAATTCCCGCTTCGTGGCCGACTTCATCGGCGACGTGAACATCCTCGACGGCAAGGTTTCGGCAAACGGCAACGGCAAGATCGAGCTTGCCGTCTCCGAAGGCTTCACCGTGCGCACCGCAACCGCGAACGGTCCTGCTCCAGGCAGCGCCGCCGGTTTTGCCATCCGCCCGGAAAAAATGAAGGTGACACGCGCCGCGCCCGCCGACGCCTCGGTCAATGCCGCGCAGGGCGAGATCTGGGATATCGGTTATCTCGGCGACATGACGGTCTTCTACGTCAAGCTCGACAGCGGCAAGGTGGTCAAGGCCTCCATGCTGAATGCCCAGCGCGAGGTCGAGGATCCGATCGCCTATGACGAGAAGGTCTGGGTCTCCTTCGGCGAAACGGCCGGCGTCGTGCTGAAGGATTGACCCGATGAAGAAGCTCGGCTCCGCCATTTTCAGCCGCCTTGTCATCATCATTCCCTATGCCTGGCTGCTGTTCTTCTTCCTCATCCCCTTCTTCATCGTCTTCCGCATCTCGCTGTCGACCACCGCCATCGCCCAGCCGCCCTACGAGCCGGCTTTCGCATGGTCGGACGGCCTGTCCGGTATCCTGACGAAGATGGGTCAGTTCAGCTTCGACAACTTCATCTGGCTGACCGAGGATTCGCTCTATTTCAACGCCTATATGTCGAGCATCTGGATCGCTGGCGTTTCCACGCTGGTGACGCTGTTGATCGGCTACCCCATCGCCTATGGCATGGCGCAGGCGCCGCGTACGCTGCGCCCGACACTCCTGATGCTGGTGATCCTGCCGTTCTGGACGAGCTTCCTCATCCGCGTCTATGCCTGGATCGCCATCCTGAAGCCCGAAGGACTGCTCAACCAGTTCCTGATGAACCTCGGCGTCATCGACCAGCCGCTGATCATCATGAACACCAATTGGGCGATCTATATCGGCATCGTCTATTCCTACCTGCCCTTCATGATCCTGCCGCTCTATTCCGCGCTGGAGAAGATGGACAACACGCTGATCGAGGCGGCGCAGGATCTCGGCTGCCCGCAGATCTCGGCCTTCTGGAAGGTGACGTTCCCGCTCTCCATTCCCGGCATCGTCGCGGGCTGCATGCTCGTCTTCATTCCGGCAGTGGGCGAGTTCGTCATTCCCGACCTGCTCGGCGGATCGCAGACACTGATGATCGGCAAGACGCTGTGGAACGAATTCAACGCAAACCGCGACTGGCCGGTCTCGGCTGCCGTCGCCACCATCCTGCTCCTCATCCTGGTCGTGCCCATCGTGTTCTTCCAGAATGCGCAGGCCAAGGCCGAAGAGCAGGGGAGGTAAGCTCATGAACACCTGGTCCCGTTTCAATATCGCATCGGTCGTTCTCGGCTTTTCCTTCCTCTATCTGCCGATCGTGCTCTTGGTCGTCTTTTCCTTCAACGAGTCCAAGCTCGTGACGGTCTGGGCCGGCTTCTCGACCAAATGGTACGTCTCGCTGTTCCACAATCAGGGCCTGATGGACGCCGCCTGGGTGACGATCCGCGTGGCGCTGATCTCTGCAACGGTGGCCACCGCGCTCGGCACCATGGCGGCGCTGGCCCTGACGCGCTACACGCGCTTCCGCGGCCGGCTCCTGTTTTCCGGCATGGTCTATGCACCGCTCGTCATGCCCGAGGTCATCACCGGCCTGTCGCTGCTCTTGCTCTTCGTCGCCATCGGCTTCGACCGCGGCTTCATCACGGTCATGCTGGCGCATATCACCTTCTCGATGTGCTTCGTGACGGTGGTGGTGCAGTCGCGCCTCCTGTCCTTCGATCGCTCGATCGAGGAGGCGGCGCTCGATCTCGGCGCAACCCCGGTCAGGACCTTCCTGGAGGTGACGCTGCCGGTTATCGCGCCGGCCGTGCTGTCCGGCTGGATGCTGGCGCTGACGTTGTCGCTTGACGACCTCGTCATCTCCTCGTTCACGTCAGGCCCCGGTGCCACAACGCTGCCGATGAAGATCTACAGCCAGGTGCGCCTCGGCGTGACGCCTGAGATCAACGCGGCCTGCACGCTGCTCATCGGTTTCGTCGCCATCGGCGTGATCATCGCCTCGGTCATGACCAAGCGGCGCGAAGTGCAGCGCCAGCGCGACGAGCAGGCGGCCTTCGCGGGCCGCTGAGCATTCCGGGAAAATGCGATTACTGGCGGGGCTGCTGCCCCGTCAGGATCGAGATCGGCGAGATCACCGGCTCCGGCCAGGAACCGCCGATGAAGAAGCTGATGGCCGGGTTGACCACCGCCGCGTCCGCCTGCGGCCGATCGGCCAGCGTTCCGGCAAGCGCCAGGCTGCCCGAACGATAGGGGATCATGCCGGACAGCGTCAGAAGCTTCTCGTTCCCCTCGATTTCCGCCTTGGTGAGTTCGGCAATGCCGCGGTCGAGCCGGGCCTCGAGATCGGCACGCACGAAATCGAAGGACCCGTCCGCAGCGCTGGAAAAGTTGAAGAACGCGTTCTTCGACGCCTGTTCCTCGAAGGCCTGACGGTTGAAATGGGTGAGTGTGCCCGGCCCCATGCGCAGGCGGAACTGGCCCGACATGTCCGACACCGTCGTTGCCCAGAGCGGACGATCCGTCGAAAGCTCGAAATCGGCCGAGCCATGGCCCGACGGCAGCGGTCCTGGAAGTGCGAGCGTGCTGACGATCGTGCCGATATCGACATTGCTCAGCGACATCTGCAACTGCGCACCACCTCGAAAACCCTGTTCGTTGAGCGCGATGCGGCCGGTCATGCGGCCATCGAGAAGTGTGCTGTCACCGACGTCGAACGACGCGCGGCCGTTTTCGATGCGCATGCCGGCGGCAAGACCCTGAAGCGAAAAGGGCGCGAAATCTGCCGTCTTGGCGGAAAGACGCAGGTCCATGCCGAACTGGTGTATGAAGGCCGTGTCGAGGGGAGTGGCGGTTTCCTCCGAGCCCGGCATCGGCGAGAAGGCCGAAAGCAGCGCCTTCAGGTCGATATGATCGAAGGCCAGCGTCCCGCCGATCTGCGGCAGATCCTTGGGCGGCAGTTTGACGTCGAGCACCCCGGTCGCCTCGGCATTGTTCAGGGCAAGCTTCACGTCTTCGAGCTTGGCCGAATACCCTGCCGTTGTCACCTTCGCTTCGACATTCACCTGTCCGACATTGCCGATGGCGGGGATATCCTTGCCGCGCCAGGCCAGCAGATGAGCAAGCGAGGGGGTCGAAAGCTGCATGGTGCCGGTAACGAAAGCGGCGTTGGACAGATTGGCCGCACCCTCGAAGTTGAGCGTTGCAGGATCGGCGGAAAGGCTGGTGCGGACATTGGCGTTGCGCCCGGCCAGCAGCGACAGGGGCCGGTCGCAGCCGAAGGTCCAGTGCGTCATTTCGCCGTTGACGATGCCGGAGAGCGAAAGATCCATGGGCTGCCGGAGCGATGGCCAGGTGACGGTGCCGTTGATGTCGGAGATACGATAAGCCCTTGTCTCGGTTGCGCGCGCGACTTCGAGAATGCCATCGGTGATGGTGATCGTGCCCAGGCGTTCGCTCGGCATGGCCGCGATCGCCTGTCCCTCGGGCGTCGCGGCGGTCGCTGCGATCGCCTGCGCCAGCCAGCCGCTGTGTTTCCAGTTGAAGACGCCTGCCGGGCCCCAGCCGGCATGAACCGTCGGGCGCGCCAGTTCGAGATCGCTGAAGGTTGGCCGGCCGCGCACGGCGCCAATCAGATCGAAGGTCGCCGAGACGGCTTCGATGGACGCCAGTTCCTCGCTCTTGCCGTTCACGACACGGCTGGTGACGCGCACATTGCCGAGCGTCACGCGCGGATAGGGCCAGAAGGAGAATTCCGGGGCTTTGCCGATATGCACGTCGGCGCCCGTCCAGTTCTCCAGCGTTTCCTCGATCGCCCTGCCGACCGTATCCGCCTGCAGGAGGAAGGGAACGCTGATGCGCACCGCAAAAAACAGCACGAGCGCGACAAGGAGACCCCGCACCAGGAGCTTCGGACGGATGAAACGGAACGGGGTCATTCGGGCATGCATCCTCTGCCGCCGGCTTTCTCATTATGGTTGCGCGAAGGGGATAGGCGCTCGTGGCGAAGAAATCAAATGCCGCCATGGCGGAATTGCGTTCACCGGTGCCGCGAACCGGCAGCCGATGCTTTTTATTGCGACGCAACATGGTATACGAATATAATGGATTGGAGGAAAGCATGACGTCAGAATTGCCCCTGTGGGAACCTTCGGCCGAGATCCTGGCGACAAGCCCGATGGCCCTGTTCATGAAGGTCGCCGGCCGCATCGCCGGCCACGACATCACGACCTATGATGCGCTTCACGCCTGGTCCGTCGAAGACCGCGCCGCCTTCTGGACGGCCGTCTGGGACGAATGCGGGGCAATCGGCGAAAAGGGCGGCGTCGCGCTCGAGAATGGCGAGGGCATGCTGGATGCCCGGTTCTTCCCCGAGGGCCGTCTGAATTTTGCGGAAAACCTGCTCCAAAAAACCGGTATCGAGGATGCCATCGTCTTCCGCGGGGAGGACAAGGTCTCCTATCGCTGGTCCTGGGACGACCTTCGCGCCCGTGTCTCGAAACTCCAGCAGGCCTTTGCCGCCATGGGGATCAAGGAGGGGGACCGTGTCGCCGCCATGATGCCGAACATGCCGGAAACCATCGCCTGCATGCTCGCCGCCGCCTCGCTCGGCGCCATCTGGTCGTCCTGCTCGCCTGATTTCGGCGAACAGGGCGTGCTCGACCGCTTCGGCCAGATCACGCCGAAACTGTTCATCACCTGCGATGCGTACTGGTATGCCGGCAAGCTGCAGGATGTCTCCGCCAAGGTGCAGGCCGTGGCCGGCAAGCTCGGCGTGCCCGTGCTCGTGGTGCACTATGCCGGCGATGCGGACGCACTGGCCGGCGCGCTGCCGGATGGCCGCACGCTCGACGCGCTGACCGCGCCCTATGAGGCAAAGCCGCTCACCTTCGCGCAGCTTCCCTTCCGCCACCCGCTCTATATCCTCTTCTCCTCGGGCACGACGGGCGTGCCGAAATGCATCGTGCATTCGACCGGCGGCACGCTCTTGCAGCACCTGAAGGAACACAGCCTGCATTGCGGCCTCGTCGAGGGCGACCGGCTGTTTTACTTCACCACCTGTGGCTGGATGATGTGGAACTGGCTGGTCTCGGGCCTCGCCGTCGGCGCCACGCTCTGCCTGTTCGACGGTTCGCCCTTCCATCCCGATGGCAACGTGCTGTTCGACTATGCGCAGGACGAAAAGTTTGCGGTCTTCGGCACGTCGGCCAAATATATCGACGCCGTGCGCAAGGGCGGCTTCACGCCGCGCACGACGCATGACCTGTCGAGCCTGCGGCTCCTCACCTCCACCGGCTCGCCGCTTTCGCCGGAAGGCTTCTCCTTCGTCTACGAGGGCATCAAGCCGGACGTGCAGCTCGCCTCCATCTCCGGCGGCACGGATATCGTCTCCTGCTTCGTGCTCGGTGTTCCCTTGAAGCCGGTCTGGCGCGGCGAGATCCAGGGCGCCGGCCTCGGCCTTGCCATGGATGTCTGGGACGAGGACGGCCATCCCGTGCGCGGCGAGAAGGGCGAGCTGGTCTGCACCAAGGCCTTCCCCTCCATGCCGGTCATGTTCTGGAACGATGCCGATGGCGCAAAGTACCGCGCCGCCTATTTCGAACGATTCGACAATGTCTGGTGCCATGGCGACTTCGCCGAATGGACAGGCCATGACGGCATCATCATCCATGGCCGCTCGGACGCGACGCTGAACCCCGGCGGCGTGCGCATCGGCACGGCTGAGATCTACAACCAGGTCGAACAGCTGGAAGAGGTCGCCGAGGCGCTGTGCATCGGCCAGGATTGGGACGATGACGTGCGTGTCGTGCTCTTCGTGCGCCTCGCCCCCGGCAAGATACTCGATGAGGCGCTGGAAAAGACGATCCGGACGAAGATCCGCACCGGTGCTTCGCCGCGCCATGTGCCGGCAAAGATCATAGAGGTCGCGGACATTCCGCGCACCAAATCCGGCAAGATCGTCGAGCTTGCGGTGCGCGAAGTCGTGCATGGCCGGCCGGTCAAGAACAAGGAGGCGCTCGCCAATCCGGAGGCGCTGGACCTTTTCGCCAATCTCGCGGCGCTCCAGTCCTGAGTATCGCCGGCATTAACGATTTTTTGCCGGTCGAATTAACCAAACGCACGAAGTTGTGAACAAAAGGTTTGTGCCGGAACGAGCCGGGTAAGGTTTTGTTAAGCCGGAATGGGGCAAGGTCGTCCCAACTTGAGCGCGCCCGATGGAGGGTGTTCCGGTCGCACCCGACCCCGATGGCATGAAGCCGTTCACCTTCGCTTTTGTTGGACAGCATTAAACTATCAGGGCGGCTTCTGCCGCCCTTTTTTTATTCGCCCCTTCAGGCACTCGTCTTGTCCAATGACCGCGACACCAGAAACACCGGAATGAGCCCGACCGCCACAATGATGATCGCGGGCACCCCGGCATCCTCCACCTTCGCCCGAGAGGCATCCTCGTAGACCAGCGTCGCCAGCGTGTTGAAGTTGAACGGACGGAGCATGATCGTCGCCGAGAGCTCTTTCATCGTCTCGATGAAGACGAGGAGGGCGGCCGTCAGCGTCGCCGGGCGCATCATCGGGATGAGCACAGTCCACAGCGTCTGACTGCTGGTGCGGCCGAGCGTGCGTGCGGCCATGTCGAGATGCGGCGAGAGCTTGTGGAAGCCGGCATCGATCGTACCTTCCGCCATCGTGAGAAACCGCACCGTGCAGGCATAGATGATGGCAAAGCCGGTGCCGGACAGAAGCAGGCCGGTCGAAATGCCGATGTTAGCGCGCAGGAAAGCATCCACCGCATTGTCGAAATTGGCGAGCGGAATGAGCACGCCCATGGCCAATACCGTACCCGGAACGCCGTAGCCAAAGGAGGCGAAGCGCCCGGCGGCGCTGTTGAGGCGCGAGCGGGTGGTGCGCGCGGCATAGGCCAGCAGGAAGGCGAGCAGCACGGCGACGATGGCTGTCGAGCCGGAGACGAGCACACTGTTCCACAGGGCCGAAAGCAGCCGCGTCGAGGCGAATTCCTCGAGCCGCCGCGCGGCATAGCCGCCCAGAACGTAAACCGGAATGGCGAAGCCGATCACCGGCGGTAGCAGGCAGGCGAGGCTCGCCGCCCATTTCTTCCAGCCGCTCAGCTTGAGGCGCACGGAATCATGCACGGCAGCCGTGGTCTTCTGGCTGGCGAAGCGCTGCCGGCGGCGCGCGGCGCGTTCCACCATCATCAGGCAGACGACGAAGACCAGCATCACGCAGGCGATCTGCGCCGCCCCGGCAAGGCTGCCGCGGTTGAGCCAGGTGTCGAAGATCGAGAAGGTCAGCGTCTGCACGCCGAGATATTCGACCGCGCCGATATCGTTCAGCGTTTCCATGGCGACAAGCGTCAGCCCCACCATGATCGCTGGCCGCGCCATGGGGATCTGGATCCGCGCGAACACCTTGAGCGGCCCGGCGCCGAGCGTGCGCGCCACATCGGCCGCCGCGCGGCCCTGCATGAGGAACATCGAGCGGGCGGCAAGATAGATATAGGGATAGAGCACGCTCGACAGCACGAGCATGGCGCCGCCGGTGGTGCGCACTTCCGGAAACCAGTAGTCGCGGCTCGTCTGAAAGCCGAAGAGGCCGCGATAGGCCGTCTGCACCGGACCGGTGAAGGAGAAGAATTCCGCAAAGGCATAGGCGCCGAGATAGGCGGGAATGGCGAGCGGCAGGACGAGCAGGCCAGACAGGACCCGCCGGCCGGGAAAATCGCAGCTGGCGACCAGCCAGGCCGTGATGACGCCGGTGATTGTGGTCAAGGTGGCGACGCCGGCCAGCAGGATGAGCGTGCGCAGCGTCGCGCGTGGAATGACGTTGCTCAGGAGATGCGGCCAGTTGTCGACGCCCCCCGTCGCCGCGATGACGACGATGGCGATGGCCGGCATGAGCACGATGGCCGCGGCCAGCACCGCGGAGGCGGAGAGAAGCGGATGGCGGGCCGCACCCGAGCGGCGATGCACGCGCGGCGCGCTTTCGGACTGGACCTGCAAGACGTTCCCTCGACGATGCGGCGACCCCGGCTAGAGGCCGCCGAAAGGCGTTTTTTTGGTCCTAGAGCATTTTGCCGCCGAGCGAAATCACCCGGCGGGACACAAATGCGGGAGCGCGCGGATGCCGATCGATTTCAATCCGCCAGCACGCGCGGCGAGGGGAAGCTCACCTCGACCAGCGTGCCCTCGTTCGGCGTGGAACTGATCGAAAAGTTCGCCCTGTTGGCATCGACCATCGCCTTGGTCAGCGGCAGGCCGAGGCCGGTGCCGTCGCCGCGCTTGCGCGCGCCGGTCGTTACCTGACGGAAGGGCTTCATGGCCTGTTCCAGCTCGCTGCGCGTCATGCCCACGCCCGTATCGCGGATGCGCAGCACGACACTGCCATTCGCCTCATAGGCGGTAGAGACGACGATCTGCCCGCCCGACGGCGTGAAGCGGATGGCGTTCGACAGGATGTTGAGCGCGATCTGCTTGATGGAACGCAGGTCCGCCACGATCTGCGGCACATTGTTGGAGAGCGAGGTGCGGATGATGACGCGCTGACCGTTTGCCTGCGGCTGCACCAGCGATACGGCTTCCGAAATCGTCTCGTTGAGACCGACGGCGGTGAATTCGAGATCCATCTCGCCCGCCTCGATCTTGGAAATGTCGAGCAGGTCGTTGACGATATCGAGCACATGGCGGCCGGATCGGCCGATGTCATTGGCATATTCGATGTAGCGCGGATGGCCAATCGGCCCGAAGCGCTCCGTCGCCATCATGTCGGAAAAGCCGATGATGGCATTGAGCGGCGTGCGGATCTCGTGGCTGACGCGGGCGAGGAAATCGCTCTTGTGGGCGTTTGCCGTTTCGGCCGCGCGCTTGGCGCTGCGCAGCTCCTCTTCCGTGCGCTTCCACTGGGTGATGTCGCGGATGACGGCACAGAAGCCCGACGAGGAGGAGAGGCGACCCATCGTCATGAAGAGCGGAATGAAGCCGCCGGCCGCCTCGCGGCCGATGACCTCGCGCCCGTCGTTCAGCACGCTTGCGACGCCGTGGCCCGAGAGGCCGGCGAGATAATCCAGCACCGCCTTCTGGCTTTCATGGGCAAACAGCATGGCGAAGGGCCGGCCGCGCGTCTCGTCCTCGTCATAGTTGAAGAGGGCGCTGGCCGAGCGGTTCATCGAGCGGATATCGCCATCCTGCCCGACGACCACGACACCGTCGGTCGCGGTTTCCAGGATCGAGCGCAGCTCGCTGATCTCGATGCGCAGAGCGGAAACGGCAGCGCTGTCGGCCGTGCGTTCCTCGGTCTCGACGACCGGCGCGGGCGTGGTTTCGACGAGCGTCAGCGCCGGTTTTTCATGGGCGGGCGTCAGCGCCAGCATCAGGGCTGTGCCGTCTTCCCAGCGGATCGACTGGAGGCGGGCGCGCACGGGGCTGGTGCTTTCTCCGTCGGCATGGCGCAGCGCCATGGTGCCGTCGCCGTCTTCGCTCTCCTCATCCGGGGCGGCGAGCAGGATATCGAGCCCGCCGGAGGCCTCAAGGTCCTCCAGGCTGCGATAGCCGCTGAAGCGGAAGAATTCCGGATTGGCATGGATCAGCCGGTCGCCGACATGCACGAGCAGCGCGACGGGCAGGGCATCCACCACGGTCGCGGTGAGGCCGTAATCCATCTGCGTGCGCGGCGGGGCAATCGCGGTGCGCTCGGCCGTGTGCTCCTCGTTCAGAAGGTCGTCCGCATGCGGGCCGACTTCGAGGCCGGGCATTTCCGTTTCGGGTTCATCGGTGTCGATGAAGATCGTATTGGCCGCGCTTTCCTCGTCGCCGGCCGGCTCCGTGGTGTCGGCAAGATTGGTTGCAGGCGTTTCGTCCACGGCGCCTTCGGCCGGGCGATCCTCCGGCTTGCGCTTGCCGAAGGTCTCGCCGAGCTGGCGGGCGATTTCGCGGAAGGCCGCCTGTTCGCCGGTCGACAGGCCATCGAACAGGCCGCCGCGATTGCGCCGGGTTTCGAGCTGCACGACCTTATCGGAATGGCGGCGGTTCGGCGTTTCCACCAAACGCAGCGCAGGGCGTTCGCCGCGGAAGGCATCCTGCTCGTCGTCAGTGGTGACGGGTGTTTCCTCCGCCTCGGCGGGCGATGCGTCGTCGGAAGCCTGGGTGGGTTCCGGGCTCTGCTCTTCTGTGGTGGATTCCTCGACCTCGATGGATGCCTCTTCCTGCGCGGCAGAGGTTTCCTCCATTTCAGCCTCGGTCGGCTCTTCGACCGTATCGGCCGATGCCGCACTCTCTTCTTCCACTTCGGCGGTTGCGCCAAGCGTCAGACCACGGGCGTGGGCATCCTCGACGGCATCGGCGATGCGCACGATGCCGAAGCCGCGGAAACCGTCGAATTCACGGTTGCGGGAATAGGTGGGGAGGGCCGCGAGATCGACGGGAACGGTCAGCGACGTGCCCTCGACCGGCCAGAAGATCGTCTTGCCGGACCACGTGTCGCGACGGCTAAGCAGATCGCCGATCTTGCCCTCGGGGTCGAGATCGAAGCGCGCTGCGACATCGACGAAACGCGCACCGGATATGGCCGACGCCTGAGGGCCGACGGCCGTGGCGAATTCGTCCGAAATCTCGCTGAACCGCCCTTCTGCATCGATCTTCCAGACGAAACGGATCGGCCGGCCCTGGCGGTTGAAGACAAAGCCCGAAACCGGCTGCTGTGCCTCCTCGCTTGCGACGGCAGCGGTTTCGTCGGCGGCTTCGGCCACGACGTCTTCCTGCGCATCGACAGCGGCGTCCTCGGGGACAATCGCCTCCGGTGCTTCTTCAGGCTCTTCCAGCTGCTGCGGAGGTACGTCTGCGAGCTGCGGCTCTTCGACCATCTCAGCCGGTTCCACGATCTCCGCAGCGCTTTCGAGCGCAGGCTCTTCGACGATCGGGGCCGCCTCAAGCACGGGTTCGGGCGAGGCTTCCATCGTCTCGTCGATCGGCTCATCCTCTACCGCGGTTACATCCACGGCATCGGCGACGATTTCGGCTTCCGGGGTGACGGTTTCCTGTGCCGCGACGGGCTCTGCCTCGTCCTCATCCGGATCGAGATGGCCAAGGATCGTTTCGACGGCAAACAGCAGGTGCAGCGCCGGATCGCTGGAAATACGGCCGATGGCGGCGGGAAGATGGCCGAGGCCCGTGGCGACCGGGCGCTTGACGAGACGTTCGGCACTGCGGCCGGCGGCTTCGACCAGCGCGCGGCGTGTTTCGGGGCTGATGGCAAGCCTGTCGAAGCCCTCGGAGCCGGCGACGACGGTGCCCTCGCCATCGAGCACGGCCATATGCGTGTCGGGATCGTCGAAGCCTGTCAGCATGGCCGCAGCGGCCTCTTTCTGGCTCTGGCGGCCGGCGGCCACAGGCGCGCTGAACAGGATGGCCTCGTCACCGGGGCGGATGGTCACAGCCTCGACGGTGGCGGTGACGGGCACGCTGCGAAAGCCGCTGCCGATGCGCATGATGAAGCTGCGGCGCTCGCCGGGCGCCTGCACCTGGCGGGCGGTCGCGGAAAGCTGGCGGAAGGCCACATCGCCTCGATCTGGGCCGGCATCGAGGAAATCGTAGATGTTCTCTTCGCCGAACAGCGCAGCACCCCGGCCGTTCGACCAGAGAACCCGGCTCATATCCTTGGAAAACAGCACGACGGCCTCGCCCCGCGCGAAGGGCAGGCGCACCCGCTCGTGGACGGCAACGTCGATAAAAGGATACTGCTTTGCGGACATGTTCAGGCCTGTATCTGGCTTCCGGCGTCCCGGTTTTCAATTAACGCTTTATTAATAGCCGTGCTCCCCCGGAGGGTCCAGCGCCGGGGCCTGAAAGCCCGCGGCTTTCGGGCGGAAGGGTTAACGCCGCAGGGATTTATTGTGCAGCGCACAAAATTGTTGCAATGCGAAAGAAGATCGCCTATATAGAGGTCATCCCAGAACACGGCGCCTCCAGAGAGGGCCAAACCAAGGAGCGCATACCATGGCTACCAAGAAGACCGACGACGTATTCTCGATCGCTTCCATCGACCCGTCCAAGATTTCCGAAAGCTTCCGCGACTTCGCCGAAAAGGGCGCAGTGCAGACCAAGGAAGCCTATGCCAAGATGAAGGAAGCCGCCGAAGACGCGACCAAGACCGTTGAAGCGACGCTCGAAAGCGCGCAGGCCGGCTCCGTCGAACTCGGCCTCAAGGCTATCGACGCGCTGCGCACCAATGCCGAAAATTCGCTTTCGCATATGGAAGCCCTGCTCGGCGTGAAGTCCGTTGCCGAACTCTTCGAACTGCAGACCGCTTTCCTGCGCAAGCAGGCCGAAGTCGCCGTCGAGCAGGCCAAGTCGCTTCAGGAAACCTCCAAGAAGGTTGCCGAGAAGGTTTCGGCTCCGGGCAAGTCGGCGGCTGAAAAGGCCATGAAGTCCTTCAAGGCTGTCTAAGCCCCAGATGGCGCGGGTTTCGACCCTGTGATAGAATGGCCGGGCGATCGTCCGGCCATTTTCGTTTGTGCAAGCCGATAAAAAACGCTTGAAAAATGATGCGGCTGCCCGTATGTGACGCACCAAGCGCGGACGACGCGCCCTGTGCGGTTGTAGCTCAGTTGGTTAGAGCGCAGGTTTGTGGCACCTGAGGTCGGTGGTTCGACCCCACTCAACCGTACCACTCTTTTTGTGGTATCTATTTGATATCGCCCCATAGAACGCCAATATGCCTTGCCGCATATTGGCGTTTTTGTTTGTTCTGTACAAAGAGATGCGCGGCCGAGGCAGCCGCAAGGCGCACGTCGTGAAATGGACGGTCGCGGTCTTAGTCGATCCTGTTTAAAATCAAGTCTGCCGAGACCCTCAGCAGGGCCACCGTTCACAAAGGGAACGATCGAGCGGGCGCGTGGAGCGAGCCTCTCCTGCGTCCGGAAGCGCCGAGCAGTCGAAATTATGCTCCGTTCGGAGCGTTCACCGTTACGCCGCGTCGAGTATTTGTCGGCGGCACATGCGCTCAACGACAAGAGAGACTGTCAGCATCACCGTTGAAACCGAAAGGAGATATGCTCTATCCAACAAGGGAATATAGTCCAAATAGGTCGAGACGCGGAACCATTCAACGCAGTGGACAAAAGGGTTCCAGTATAGAATCGCTTGCATTTCCGGCGGCATCATCACGGGCATGTAGAATATCCCCGACAGCATCATCAAAGGCATGTTTATCATGCTGAGTGCTGTGGCATAGCGAGGGATAAGGGCGCCGATTGTGGCGTTGAACATCGCGAATGCGAATGCGAAATAGAGTATCGCCGATATGCATTCCAGAAATTCGCCGGGATAGACGATGAGTGGGCGGTCCATCGTGAAGGAAAGCCCGGTCAGGAACAGGGCGCAGATGACGAGCCAGACGATCGATTCGAATGTAAACGCCGCGACGATCCCGTCGATTGGTTTGATCAACGGATAAGTGAGCAGCGGCAAATTGCTCAGAATGCCCCTCTCTGCCTTGCGGGAAATCCCTCGGGTCATTCGGAAGCCGAAGACGCCGGAAAGTACGAAGAGCGCTGCATTGTCACCGAAGGCAATTCGGGACTGGACATATGTGTGGGCGAGAACGAAGATGGCGATAAAGGCAGCCGGCTCCGCAAAAACCCAGAACAACCCGAACCGGGTGTTGCCGAATCTCGTGATTGCGGTTCGAACGATCAGCACGGTGACGATGCGCGCATTTTGTTGAAGCGCATACCATATCGTCTTGTCCTTCGGCACCAAATCTTTGGACTGCACGGCTCACCTTTGGTCTATTTTTCCCGGTTCGGGCCGCCGTCGCGGCCCTCAACCATCTGCATGTCGGTGCCAGCCCGCTTCGGGATCGCCCAGCGAAATGCCCAAACACAACCAGCGTCAGTCCCGTGGCGTCGGCCCGATCAGCCAGCATAAAGGCTCCGGTTCACGCATCATAAATAGAACTTTTGCTCTCACTGCGCCAGTGAGTTCGTAAGGTCTCTCCTCGAAGGCCACTTCCTGAAGCCATCGGGCGCCAAGCCTCTCTTGACAAAATCAAAAATTAGGTAGATCGGTATACATAATATTGTTCGAGGTCGATGATGGGTGAGCGGGTGCCGGCGCGAGAGCGGTTGCTGAAAGCGGCTGCGGAGCTGTTTTATCGCGACGGGGTGGGGGCGACGGGGATCGATACGATCACGGCCCATGCCGGCGTCGCCAAGATGAGCCTCTACAACAACTTCGCCTCCAAGTCGGATCTTGTGAAGGCCTATCTCGATGCGAGGCTGGAAGAATGGCACATGCTCTATCGCGAGCGGCTCGCCACAGCCACAACGCCGCGCGAAAAGCTGCTCGCCGTCTTCGATTCCTATGTCGATCATGCAGAGCTCGCCTATGGCTGGGGGTTTCGCGGCTGCGGGTTGCTCAATGCCGCCGCCGAATTGCCCGTCGGCGATGCCGGCCGGGCGACGGTCGCCTTCCAGAAGGAAGAGGTCGAGCAGCTCTTCAAGGATTACCTGCGCCAGATCAAACCGGAGCGTGGTGCGGCAATCGACGAGACCGCCGAACACCTCTCCTTCGTGCTGGAGGGCGCGATGGCGCGCGCGGGTCTCGACGGCCATGACGGGCGGCTGAAGGCGGCGCGCCGCATCGCCATTTCGATCGTAGACCAGCTATGACCGCTTCCGATCTCGCTTTGCCCTTGCGCCGGCCGAACCGGTTCACGGCACTGGCCGTTCTCATTCTTCTGGAGGCCGCGCTTGTCGTGTGCTGGAGCGCCGGCTTCATCGGCGTGCGCTTTGCCAGCGATCATGCGCCGATCTTCCTGATCCTGCTGTGGCGCAGCCTCATGTCCGGCCTCGTGCTCCTGCCCTTCGCGCTCACCATGGGGCCGAAGATCCGGGGCAGGGACGTGCTCTTCCAGATGCTGCTCGGCGCGCTGGCCATGGCCGGCTATCTCTCGGGCTTCGCGCTGGCGATCGGGCTCGGCGTGCCGACCGGCCTCGTCGCGCTGATCACCGACATGCTGCCGCTCGCCGTCGCCTTCCTGTCCTGGCCCATTCTGGGGCAGGCGCTGACGGGGCGGCAATGGATCGGTTCCTTCATCGGCCTTGCCGGCGTCATCATCGCATCCGGCGGTTCGCTCGATTGGGGCAATGTACCGCTTTGGGCCTATGGATTGCCCGTGCTCGGCACGCTGTCGCTCGCGTTGGCCACGCTCTTGCAGAAGCGCAGCGTGGTCAATGCCATGCCGGTTTACCAGAGCCTGTGCTTCCAGTGCCTCTCGGCGGCCGCGATCTTTTCCGCACTCGCCTGGCATGAAGGTGGGGTGTTGCCGGTCATGGACCGCGGCTTCATCGGCGGCATTCTCTGGCTTGTCTTTGTCGCGACTTTTGGCGCGTGGAGCCTCTATTACCTCGCCTTGCGCAAATCCTCACCGGCGCGGGTGACGGCGATCCTCTATCTCAGCCCGCCGGTCACGATGATCTGGGCCTTCCTGATGTTCGGCGAGCCCCTTTCCTGGGCGATGGCGCTTGGTCTTCTCGTCTCGCTTGCCGGCATCGTGCTGGTGGCGCGGGCGCGGCCGGTGCTGCATGACTAAGCGGTTATAAACCCTTCCTTTACCACGCTTTCGGCCGCCATCCCGATTTGGCACTGTATTAGGAATCCGTTGACCAATGAATCCCTAGGGTCATCCCGTTCTCATGACGGGAACCGGTCCGCATGACGCGCTGCCGCGATGCAAATGGGGTTCTTCAAATGCACATGACGTGCGTCAAGTGGCTGGCTATACCCGCTGGCCTGATCGGGCTGTTCCTTCTCTGGCTGCCACTCAGCCTCCAGGCCCAGCTTATCCTGAGTTTCGCCGTGCTCGGCGTGATGTTCCTGGCGATGACGCGCCCCGAGAACACCACCCTGCGGCTCGTCACCTTCATCTTTGCCGGCATTCTCGCCATGCGCTACGCCTTCTGGCGTACCACCGAGACCTTGCCGAGCATCTACGAACCGCTGAATTTCATTCCCGGCCTGATCCTCTATCTCGCCGAGATGTATTGCCTCGCCATGCTGGCGATCAGCTTCTTCATGCTGGCCGATCCCCTGAAGCGCAAGGCGCCGGAGCTTGGCGAGGCCGCCGATCTTCCAACCGTCGATGTCTTCATACCCTCGTATAACGAGGAGCCGGAGCTTCTGGCCGGCACGCTTGCCGCCGCCAAGTCGCTGCACTATCCCAAGGACAAACTGACCGTTTATCTGCTCGACGATGGCGGCACCGAGGCCAAGCGCAACCATAAGGATCCGCGTGTCTCGATCGCCGCCATCCGCCGGCACGAGCAGCTGAAGGCGCTCTGCGCCTCGCTCGGTGTGGTCTACCACGCCCGCAAGCAGAACGACCACGCCAAGGCCGGCAATCTCAACGAGGGGCTGAAGGTCTCGCATGGCGAACTCGTCGTCGTCTTCGATGCCGACCATGCGCCGGTGCGCGAATTCCTGCGCGAGACCGTCGGCTATTTCGCCAGGGACAAGAAGCTCTTCCTCGTCCAGACGCCGCACTATTTCCTGAACCCGGACCCGCTGGAAAAGAACCTCCAGACCTTCGCGCGCATGCCGTCGGAAAACGAGATGTTCTATTCGATCCTGCAACGCGGGCTCGACAAGTGGAACGCCTCGTTCTTCTGCGGCTCGGCAGCGGTGCTGCGGCGCTCGGCGCTGTCTGCGGCCAACGGTTTCTCCGGCCAGTCGATCACCGAGGATTGCGAGACGGCGCTCGCGCTGCATTCCAAGGGCTGGCACAGCCTCTATGTCGACAAGCCGCTGATCGCCGGCCTCCAGCCCGAGACCTTCGTCTCCTTCATCGGTCAGCGCGCCCGCTGGTGCCAGGGCATGTTGCAGATCCTGATCCTGAACCGTCCGTTCCTCGCCAAGGGCCTGACGCTGTCCCAGCGCATCTGCTACGCGGGCATCAACCTGTTCTGGCTGTTCCCGCTGTCGCGGCTCGCCTTCGTCTTTTCGCCGCTGCTCTACATCTTCTTCTCGCTGGAGATCTATCAGGCGAACATCCTCGAATTCGCCTCCTACGCGGTGACCTATCTCATCGGCTCTTTCGCCATGCAGAGCTATCTCTACGGTCGCGTGCGCTGGCCCTGGGTTTCCGAGCTCTATGAATATGTCCAGTCGGTGCTGCTCTTCGGCTCGATCGTCAGCGTGGTGCGCAACCCGCGCAAGCCGACCTTCAACGTGACCGCCAAGGGCCAGACGCTCGACCGCAGCATGCTCTCGCCCTTGGCACGGCCCTATTTCATCATCTTCTTCGTCCTGCTCGCGGCCGCTCTTTACTCTGGCTACCGCTTCCTGACGGAGCCGGTCGCGACCGAGCTTCTGACCATCGTCGCCGGCTGGAACCTCATCAATCTCGGCCTCGCCGGTGCCGCCCTCGGCGTCGTCGCCGAACGTCGCGAGCTGCGCCGCAACCAGCGCCTGCCGGTCAAGCGCCATGCTTTGATGAAGGTCGATGGCAAGCTGAAGAACATCATCATTCAGGATGCCTCCTCGGGCGGCATCTCGGTGGAATTCGTCGAACAGGCGCCGGCCATCGATCTCGATACGCCGCTGGAGGCAACGATCCAGCTGCGCCGCGCCGGCCAGATCATCGCCTTCGACGTGATCTCCCGCTCCAGCCGCGGCGAGGGCGAGGGCGCCGTCTACGGCTTCGCCTACAAGGAGCGCACGCCGGAAACCTTCATGGCCATCGCCGAGCTGATGTTCTCCGACCAGGCGGTGTTGCAGGAGCGGCTGTCGCGTCGCCAGGTCCGCCGCAGCTTCTTCTGGGGCACCTCGCGCTTCGCGCTCTGGAGCATCCGCGAAACGCTGCGCGCGCTGCGCTACGCCGCTGGCCTCATCCGCGAGGGAGCCGTTATTTCCGCCGCCGACGCGCCGATCACCGTCAAGGACAACAATGCCCAGATCCCCGGCCGCGCCGCAGAGCTGCCGCCGGTCCTCACAGGAGCCCAGGCCTATGGCTAAGACCCCTCTTCTCGGAACGCTGGGCCTTGCCCTTCTCATCGCCTCGGCTGGTGCCGGCCGGGCGGAGGGGCTGGTCGCCGATGCCGTCAAGCCGCTGCTGGAAGGCACCACGCTGTCCGGTGGCCTGCTGCCGCAGCCTGTCGAGGTAAAGGCCGAAAAGGCGCAAGCCGTCGTCACCGGCGCCATGCTCGTGCCCTTCGAGCAGTCGGCGGACGCCTATATGCTGTCGGGTGAGGACGATGTCGCGACCTTCACCTTCGCGCTCGACGGGCCGCAGGTCTCGGCCGGCGGCACGCTGAACCTCGCCTATATCAATGCGGTCTCGGTGCTGCCCGATACGGCGAAGATGGATATCGAGGTCAATGGCCGTGATGCCGGCAGCTTCGCCATCGCCTCGCCGAACGGTGTGCTGACGGAAAAGATCGCCGTCGCTCCTGATCTTCTGAAGGCTGGCCGCAATGTGGTGCGCGTGCGTGCTCGCCAGCACCATCGCGTCGATTGCGCGCTGGATGCGACCTATGAGCTCTGGACGAAGCTCGATCCCGCGCAAAGCGGGTTCGCCACGGCGGCGTCCTCGGCGTTTACGGATTTCGACAGCCTGCTGTCCGTTCGCCGCAATGCCGCGCACCGTACGGATGTGCGCATCGTCGTGCCCGGCGCTCTCAGCGCCGAGGCGCTGAACGAGGTCGCGCCGGTCCTGCAATCGCTGATCCTCTTCCTCAATCGCGACGATGTGACGGTCTCGGTGGACGACAAGCCGGGCAGCGGGCCGGGCATCGATCTCGTCATGGCCATGGACCGCGCCGGCGCTGCCACGCTCGCGAAGTTCGGCATTGCCAACGCGCCGCGCGGGCTCTCCGTTCAAGCTAGTGCCGAGGCGGATCGCGCGCGCGTCGTGCTGCGCGCCGCCAATCTCGGCGATATCAATGCCGCCGTACTCTCAGCCGTGAAGGGACCGATGGCCGATGGGTTGAAGACGGGTGTCTTCGAAAAGGGCAGGGGTGCTCTCGTCGTCGATGCCGGCGAACGGCGGCTGCTGAAGGAGACCGGTTACGAGACCCGCGTCTTTTCCGGGCGCCTGTCGCGCACCGATTTCACCATCGACATGCCCGCCGATTTCTATCCGGCGGAATATGCCACGCTCGACCTTCGCCTCCATGCCGCGACCTCGCCGGGGCTGGAACAGACCGCGCAGCTTCTCGTGCGCGTCAACGACAAGGTCGTGAAGAGCTACCCGTTCCGCAACCGCGAGGGCGAGCAGTTCGACGGCAAGCGCATCGAACTGCCGCTGCGCGCCTTCCATCCCGGCACCAACCGCGTCGAACTGCTGGCCGAGCTGCCGACGGCGGCCGATGCCGCCTGCCGGCCGGAGGAACGCGATGATGGCAAGCCGCGCTTCATCCTGCTCGACACGACGGCGATCGAGGTGCCGGCACTGGCGCGCATCGGCCGGCTGCCGGATCTCGCGGCCCTTGCCGGCAAGGCCTATCCCTATGGCGGCGGCAAGCCGTTCGATCTGGTGATCGACCGGGCCGACGGCCAGTCCGCAGCGGCCGGCCTCACCATGCTGTCGCGCCTTGCCCTTTCCGCCCGCGCGCCGCTGACGGCGAAGATCGCCATCGGCGCGCCCTCCGAAGGCACCGGCCGCGATGCGCTCGTCGTCTCCTCGCAGAACGATTTCGCCGAGCTTGGTACCTCCGGCAAGGCGGCCTTCCCGGGTGGGGACGAGGTCACGGCCTCCGTCGCCGATCTTCTGAAACCCGATCCAATGCACACGGCGTCGGTTTCCGACGGTGCCGCCGGCACCGGTAACGACACCGCCGACCTGTTGCAGGCCTTCCACAATTCGACGGCCGCCGAGGAGGACGAACTATCCTTCGGGTCGCGCGCGCAGCTCTGGTTCTCCGCTGCCTCGCGCAGCTTCGGCCGCTGGCTGAGCTATGAAGGCGACAACACGGCACGGGTCGCACCGCACGGCGAGGGGGCATTGGTCACGCTGTCGCAGATGCGTTCCTCCGATGGCCTCGCCACCTGGACGGTGATCCAGGCGAACTCGCCGCGCGATGTCGATGCCGGCGTGCAGCGGCTCGTCGAGCCCGCCGTCTGGCGTGAACTGCAGGGCGGCACGGCGACCATCGAGACGGCGAGCCTGTCGCTCGTCAGCCTTCCGGCCGCCGATCGCTATGTCGCCGACCTCGCCGATCGCAGCCCCGGCAATCTGCGCCGCGTCGCGGCCGCCTGGTTCTCCGATAATTTCCAGATCTATGTCGTGCTCGTGCTCGCCTGCCTCGGCCTCTTCGCCGTCTGGCTAGGTCTGACGGTGCCGCGCAAGGGCGTGAGGTCCGATCGATGAAACCATCCCTTTTCCTCACCGCGCTGCTCGTCGGTTCCTCGGCGCTCTCTCCGCTCGCCCTCGCGGAAGAGGCCAAGTCTGGCCCTGGCGAGGTGGAGCTTGCCGCGCTCTATTATTATGCCGAACAGAAGCAGCAGGACCGGCTTGAGGCCGAGACGAACCGGCTGCGGCTGAAATATCCCGATTTCGTCGTGCCGGCCGATGTCTATGCGCCTGTCGCGCAGCAGGTGGATGAAACCGCGCTCTGGGCGCTCTACGAGAAGAACGATTTCACCGGCATCGCCGCCGAGATCGGCCGCCGCCAGACGGAAAATCCGCAGTGGAGCCCGAGCGAGGACTTTTCCGACAAGCTCGCCCGCCGCCAGCAGCGCGTCGAGATGATGGCCGCCACGGCGCGCAAGGACTGGATGGGCGTCATCGAAGCGGCCAAGACGCTGGACCCGTCGACCGAAACGGAGGTCGATCTCGTCTGGATGCTGCTCGACGCCTATGCCGAAACGGGCGCCAAGGACGCGCTGACCAATGTCTATCGCGGCCTGCTGTTCCGCGAGGGCGACAAGCGGCTGCCGGATGCGCAGATCCTGACCACGCTGCAGAAATCGACGCGCGATTTTTCATCGGACGATGTGCGCAAGGCGATGGGCGTGCTTGCCACCTCTCCTTTGTTGCAGGCTGGTCTCCAGCCCGTCGAACTCGACCTGACACGCAAGGACGTCGCCGATTTCAATGCGGATGAGAAGCGGCAGACGCCGATCGCCGAAGGCGAGGTCGCCAAGCTGCGCGCGGCGGCGGAGAAGGGGGATCGCCTCGAGGATCTCTCGCTGCTCGGCTGGTACGATCTGAAGCTGAAGGCGCCCGATAGTGCCGAGCGCTGGTTCAAGGCCGCGCTTGCCAAGCGCCGCGACGAGGAGAACGCCAAGGGCCTCTATCTCTCGCTTGCCGCCGAAAACAAGCAGGAAGAGGCCTATGCGGTCGCCGAGGACTACATCGAGGAGTTTTCCGACGATCCGGAATTCCTGATGAACGCGCTGTCGCTGCGCTTCTCGAAGCCCGACCAGCCGGATGCCGATGTGAAGACGGTGACGGCCTATAGCAACGCCATCCTTGCGACTTCCGACGCCGACAATGCCGAAATCCTCGCCTGGTACGCCTATAATTCCAGCCAGTTTGAAGCCGCAAAAGCCTGGTTTGAAAAGTCGCTGGATTGGGAAAGCGCACCGGTGCGCGTCAAGGGGTTGGCGCTGAGCCTGCTGCGTCTCGGCGCCAAGAAGGACTATGCGGCGCTGGAGGATGAATATCGCGAGATCTATCCGGAGATCTGGGCCGAGATAAAGGTTGCCGCGCCCCCCAAAGGCCGCCGCAGCGTGGCCGTCGAAATGCCTGATACCACGGCGTCGTCCGCTGGCGGTGGCGTGGCGAGCTACCTCGCGCATTTCAAGGCCAAGCGTTACAGTGCCTGCGTCAAGGAAGTTTCCGCCCAGGAGGCGCGCGGCAAGGTTACGGCCGATGCCATGCTGATCAAGGGCTGGTGCTATCTGGAACTCAGCCGTCTGGCCGACGCCCGCAACGCTTTCGAGGCCGCGCTGAACGACAGCCGCACGCAACAGGACGCCGCCTATGGCGCGGCCCTCACGCTGCTGCGCGGCCGCCTGACGGATGATGCCGAAGCCACGGTCGCGACCTATCCGATGTCGGAGAAGCGCGAGCGCGAGGTCCGGGCCGAAATCTACTGGCAGCGCGCCCGTTCGGCCTTCGATCACAAACAGTACCAGAATGTTCTGGATGCGCTGAACGCCCGCGCCAGCCTCGTTGCCGAACCGGCGGATCTCAGCCAGCTACGCGGTTGGTCCTATTACCATCTCGGCAATCGCGCACAGGCCCAGGCCGTCTTCGCCCGGCTGAACACGCAATTCTACGATCCGGCGACGGCCGTCGGCCTTTCCGCATCCACCGTTACCCTGCGATAGGATCCTCATGCGCTGGCTCACTCTTGCCATAGTGCCTTTTCTCGCGGCCGGCTGCGCTTCCACCGTGCCCGATCCCTTCCTGGAAACCGGCGCCATCCATCCGGATGCGCCGCCGATCTCCACCGAGGTCTCGCCGGATTTTGCCGTCGCTTACCTGCCTCTCGTGTCGGGCCGTATCCAGAGCGTTCGCCAGACGGCGCGTAGCGGCTTCTTCGAGCAGGCCATCGTCTATTCCAACGCCACGGCTTCGGCGGGTGAAAACGTGCTTACGGTGCGGGTCGGTCAGCCCTCCGAGGGCACGACCTTCCTGCGCGCCCCAACACGTCGCGCCATCGTCGCCGAGATGCAAAAGGCCCTGCCAGGCGTCGCCATGCGGATCAGCGACGTGCCGGGACAGAACGGGCAGGGTGTCTACGGCTATGCGACCGGCCCGCTCGGCACGTCCGGCAGCTGCCTCTATGCCTGGCAGTTTGCCAAGCGCGTTTCGGCCGAGCGCGTGGGCGCCTATGCGGCGCAGGTGCGCCTGCGCTTCTGCCATCCAACGATGTCGCAGGAACGCATCGCGGCCGTCATGGGCGGGCTGCGCATGAAGCCGGTGACGCGCAACACGTTCGACATGCTGCAATATGCCGGCGGCACCGGCTATGCGCAGAGCCAGCCCGTGCTGGTTCGTGCGGAGCCGGTCGTGGTGGTCGATGACAGCGTCGAGATCGCGCCGCGCCGCACACCGAAGCGCCGCGTGGCCGTGGAGGAGAAGCCGGCGGAAGAGCGGGTCGTCATCCGCAATGCCGCGCGCGTTCCCCTGCCGGGTGAGGAGAAGGTGAAGGTCGCAATTTCCGAGGAGCCGGTCGAGAAGCCCAAGACAAGGGCTAAGAGCGCGCTGGTGCCGATGCCGGGAACCGTCGCGCTTAATGTGGAGTGATCGTCACAGAAAAATGGCATGCTCCTGCCGCACGAGTTCCTGCACGAATTCGGCGACGGTGCGCACGCGGGTAAGGTCGCGTGCGCTTTCGTGCCATGTCGTCCAATAGGCGCGGCGGATCGTGTTGTCAGGCAGAACGCGCACCAGCTCCGGATATTGCCGGGCGATATAGTCATGCAGAATGCCGACGCCGGCGCCGGAGCGCACGGCCTCCGTCTGACCGGTGGCGCTGGATATCTCGAAGCTCGCATCCCAGCTGCGCATGATCTCACCGGTGAAGTTCAGCGAGGCCGTGAAGATCAGGTCTTCCACATAGCCGACGCGGCGATGGGTCTTCAGGTCCTCGACGGTCTCCGGCGTGCCGTTTTCCTGGAGATAATCGCGTGAGGCATAGAGGCCGAGCGTATAATCCGTCAGCTTCGACGAGACGAGCCGGCCCTGTTCCGGCCGCTCCAGCGTGATGGCGATATCGGCCTCGCGCTGCGAAAGCGAGAAGGAGCGCGGCACCGGCACGAGCTGGATCTTCAGTTCGGGATGCCGCGCCGTCAGCCGCCCGAGACGCGGCGCCAGGAACGACACGCCGAAACCATCGGGCGCGCCGACCCGCACGGTGCCGGCGACGGCGGTATCGATCCGGCCGATGCTCGCCTGCATCGCCAGCATTTCCGTCTCCATCCGCTCGGCCGCGCGCAGAAAGGCTTCGCCCTCGGCGGTGAGGTCGCAGCCATTGGTGCGGCGGATGAGCAGGCGGGTCTTCAGGGCCTCTTCCAGTGCGCTGACGCGGCGGCTGAGGGTGGCATGGTTGACGCCGAGGCGGCGGGAGGCGGCGAGGATCTGGCCGGTGCGGGCAACGGCGAGAAACATCCGGGCGTCGTCCCAGTTCATGGCGGCTCCGACTTTAATTTTTGCACAACGGTTCCTTACAGGAGGTGATTGTGTTGTGCAAATTGAAGTGCGATCATTCCCTCATAACCACGGAGGACTCCCCAATGTACCAGATCGGCCACTTCATTCATGGCAAGCAGGTGCCCGGCACCAGCGGCCGCACCGCCAACGTGTTCAACCCGGCGACGGGTGAAGTCCAGGCGCAGGTCGCGCTTGCCAGCGACGCCGATCTGCAGGCCGCCATCGACAGCGCGCTTTCCGCGCAGCCGAAGTGGGCCGCCACCAACCCGCAGCGCCGTGCCCGCGTCTTCATGAAGTTCGTCGAACTCCTGAACAAGCATATGGACGAGCTGGCCGTGCTGATCTCGAAGGAGCACGGCAAGACGGTCGAGGACTCGAAGGGCGACGTCATTCGCGGCCTGGAAGTCTGCGAATTCGTCATCGGCATTCCGCATCTCATGAAGAGCGAATTCACCGAAGGCGCCGGCCCGAACATCGACATGTATTCGATCCGCCAGCCGGTCGGCATCGGCGCAGGCATCACGCCGTTCAACTTCCCGGGCATGATCCCGATGTGGATGTTCGCGCCGGCCATCGCCTGCGGCAACGCCTTCATCCTGAAGCCCTCCGAGCGCGACCCGTCGCTCCCGATCCGCCTTGCCGAACTGATGATCGAAGCCGGTCTGCCGGCCGGCATCCTCAACGTCATCAACGGCGACAAGGGTGCGGTCGACGGCATCCTGGCGCATCCGGATATCGCCGCCGTTTCCTTTGTCGGCTCCACACCGATCGCCCGCTACGTCTATGGCACGGCTGCGTCAAACGGCAAGCGCGCCCAGTGCTTCGGCGGCGCCAAGAACCACATGATCATCATGCCCGATGCCGATCTCGACCAGGCCGCCAACGCCCTGATGGGCGCCGGCTACGGTTCGGCCGGCGAGCGCTGCATGGCGATCTCGGTTGCCGTTCCGGTCGGTGAGGAAACCGCAAACCGCCTCATCGAAAAGCTCACCCCGATGATCGAGAGCCTGCGCATCGGCCCCTATACCGATGACAAGGCCGACATGGGCCCCGTCGTCACCAAGGAAGCCCAGGCCCGTATCCTCAGCCTCATCGACAAGGGCGTCGAGGAAGGCGCCAATCTCGTCGTCGACGGCCGCGGCTTCAAGCTGCAGGGCTACGAGGACGGCTATTTCGTCGGCGGCTGCCTGTTCGACAACGTCACGCCTGATATGGACATCTACAAGACCGAAATCTTCGGCCCGGTTCTGTCCGTCGTACGCGCCAAGAACTACGAGGAAGCCCTCGACCTGCCGATGAAGCATGAATACGGCAACGGCGTCGCGATCTATACCCGTGACGGCGACGCGGCCCGCGACTTCGCCAGCCGCATCAATATCGGCATGGTCGGCGTCAACGTGCCGATCCCGGTTCCGCTCGCCTACCATTCCTTCGGCGGCTGGAAGTCCTCGTCCTTCGGCGATCTCAACCAGCACGGCACGGATTCCATCAAGTTCTGGACCCGCACCAAGACCGTGACGAGCCGCTGGCCGTCCGGCATCAAGGACGGTGCCGAATTCGTCATGCCGACGATGAAGTGATCCTCCCGAAGGATTGACCAGGAAAGGGCTCCCCGGCGGGAGCCCTTTTTGCATTGCCAATTTTTTGTGCTTTGCGAAGAATAGGCCGCAAGTGCGGTCCGTTACCTCCTCGTGCTTTTTGTATATTGAAGGGGGCAACCATGTCTTTGGCAGGATCGCCGCAACCCGCAGGGCAGGCGGGCGGCTTTCATCGCGTCACATTTACCGGTCGTGCGTCGGAATATTTCGGCATCTGGATCGTCAACGTACTCCTGACGATCATCACGCTCGGCATCTATTCGGCCTGGGCGAAAGTCCGGCGCAACCGCTATTTCTTCGGCAATACCGTGCTGCTCGGCCGGTCCTTCGAATATCACGCCAGGGGCCTGCAGATCCTCATCGGCCGCCTCATCGTTCTCGGCGCCTTCGTCGTGCTGAACGTCATCGCCGCCGTCGTGCCGATCCTCGTTCTCCTGCCGACCCTCGTCGTCCTGATCGCGCTGCCATGGCTGGTTGCCAAGGGCCTGCGCTTCAGCGCCCGCGTCACCAGCTACCGCAATGTGCGCTTCGACTTCGTCGGCGGTGCAGGCGGAGCGTTCAAGGCCTTCATCCTCGGTGGTATCTTGGCCGTCATCACGCTCGGCATCCTGACGCCGCTCGCCAGCCGCTGGGTCTCGCGCTATATCGGCTCGAACCTGCGCTATGGCGGCAAGGCCTTCGAGACGGATCCGAAGCTCGGGCCGCTCTACAAGTCGTGGCTCCTGTCGTTCCTGATCGCCATCATCGGCCTCGGCATCATCGCGCTTCTCGTCGTCGCCAATATCTCGCTCATCCTGCCGATGATCGAGACGCCCGGCTCGTTGACGCCCGAACAGCAGATCCCGCTCGTGATCAGCGCGGTCATCGGCTACATCGTGCTCTTCGCGACCATGGGTATCGCCGGCCTGTTTTACCGGGCAGGTGTGCGCAATATCGCCTGGTCGGCAACGACCTTCGACGGCAAGCATCAGCTGATGAGCGACCTGTCGCGCACCCGCTACACCTGGATCGCCATCAGCAACGTCATCGTCACGCTGCTGACCCTCGGCCTGATGCGGCCCTGGGCGGCGGTGCGCATGGCGCGCTATACCTTCGAGCATACCGGCATTACCTTCACCGGCGATGTCGGCGAGCTGTTCAGCGCGCTGGAGGCTCAAGGGTCGGCCGCGGGGGCCGAATTCATGGACTTTGAAGGCTTCGACTTTGGCTTCTGAGACTGCGACCATCGCCGGCGGGGCTATCGCCAAGGGAGATTGGCACCCCGCCGGTTCCAGCCGTTCGGTCGAGGCCAGCCTCGTCGAACGGGCCGGAGAAATTGCCGCGCTGCCGGCGGGGGGCGAAAAGCCGCTCGCCGGTGCCGGGCTCTCCTGGGTCGAGATTTCCAGCCGCGTCGGCTCCATTCCGCGCCGGGTGACCTTTCCGGACGGTTCCGTCTTCGAGACCTGGGACAATGACGGTATCGACCGCTATCTCGCCGCACGCGGCAAGGGCGGGGCGGGGCTCGTGCATTGGCTGGAGCAGTTTCGCCTGCGTCTCATCGTCATCGTGCTCGCAGCTTTCATGCTTGGCGGCATCGTCTATCGCTGGGGCGTTCCCGCGCTCGTCGAAGTCGCCATCCTCACCACGCCGCCGATCGTGCCGCAGCTGATGTCGCAGGGCACCCTGCAGGCGCTCGACAAGACCACCTTCTCGCCGACGAAACTCTCCGCGGAAAAGCGCGACGAGATCGCCGAGGGCTTTGCGCGCATCGCCGCCCAGTCGCCGCGCGGTGCGGGCGCCTACAATCTCAATTTCCGCGACGGCGGCTTCATCGGGCCGAATGCCTTCGCGCTGCCGGACGGTACGCTCGTCGTGACCGACCAGCTTGTCGAGATGGCCGGCAAGGACACGGAGATGATCGTCGGCGTGCTTGCGCACGAGATCGGCCATGTCGAACTCGAGCACAGTCTCCGCCAGCTCTACCGCGCCGCCGGCATGACGGGCCTCATCATGCTGATTGCCGGCGACGTCGGCTCCAGCGTGGAGGACGTGCTGGTGCAGGGCGGCGGTCTTCTGGCGCTCTCCTATTCGCGCGATGCCGAGAGCGCCGCCGACCGGCGCTCGGTCGAGCTGATGGCGAAGGCCGGCTACGATCCGACCGCCATCGCGCGCTTCTTCACGCTGCTGGAGGAGAAGCTCGGCGACAAGTCGGATACCAACCTGCTCTCCACCCATCCCGGCACGCCGCAGCGCAAGAAGGAAATCGAGGACTACGCCCGGATCATCTCCGGCCAGTCGGATCCGGATTTGCAGTAGGAGGGCGGCGGCTCGAGGCGCTGCTGTTTCCTGTTTGAGGGGGAGGGGAGCTTTTGGCACTCCCTTTGCCACACCTCCTTCGTCATCCTCGGGTCAAGCAACCGTGGACATAGTCATGCGAAAGCCGGGTCTGTTCTTGCGATGGCGTTGAGTATTGTGATGAGCTTTCGGATAGTTGCGACCATTGCGAGCTTGAAGGGTTTGCCCCTGCTGCGCAGGCGCTGATAGAAGCGCGCCAGCGTTGGGTCCTTTGCCTTTATGGCGCTGAGGACGGCCATGTAGGCAATGTCGCGCAAGTGTTTTCGCCCGCCGCTGCAATGGCCTGACCTGCTGGAGGCTCCGGATTGACGGGCATGGGGAGCGACGCCGAGGAGGGCGGCGACCGCCTTGGCCGAGAGGCGGCCCAGCTCTGGCATGTCCGCCAGGAGCGAGATGGCCAGCACCGGTCCGACGCCTTTGACGCCACAAAGCCTGTCATGACGCCGTTTGAGATGGGCATGATCGGCGAGAAGGTTGCGGATGGCTTTATCGAGAAGCTTTATGTTCTGGGCGATGGTGCTCAGCCGTGCCTCGACGAGCGCACGCACGACGGCTTCGTCTTCGGTGTCGAGCAAGCTGACGAGCCCGCTTCTTTCGGCCACCAGCCTGCGGCGATGGGCCGACAGGGCGCTGAGCTGCCGGCGGACGGCATCGGGACGCCAGGGCACCAGGCGCGCATGCGCGGCGGCCAGATAGAGGGCGATCATGGCTGCGTCGATCGCGTCGGTCTTGGCCAGCTGGCCGATGGCACGTGCAAGGCTGCGCACCCGGGCGGGCGCAACGATATACACCGCCAGACCGGCGGCATGGAGGCTTTCGGCCAGCTTGCGCTCATAGCCGCCGGAGGCTTCCAGCGCCGTGGCGCAAGCGCCAAGGCTGGACAGGCGCCGCGCCAGTTCATCCGCCCCGCCAGACGACGCAGGATAGGAAAAGCGCTCGCCCGTCGGATGGACGAAGACATCGAACCGGGTCTTGCTGACATCGATGCCGACAAACAACAGATCGTGTATCATGGCCTTGCTCCCAGGCTTGTGGTGCGGGCTCAATGCCCGATCAACCGTTCGGGGTCAAAGGGAGCAGGCAGGGCCAAACTTGACCGCGGCCGTCAAAGGCCCGCCAGAGATAACGGCCGCCTGCCTGCATCGGCCTGGATGCGCATCCAGGCCGATGCAAATAATAAAACACACATCGGCCACACAAGCCCGAGGAGGACGAAGGGGAGGTAAGACGCTTGATACGGGTACGAGGCGGTTCCGTAAGTCTATCAACATGCATTGGTCTGCTACAGCGCACAAATGAAAACGGCGGCCCGAGGGCCGCCGTTTCCGTGTTTGCCTTGGGAGGCTAGGGTATTACTGCGACGGGCCGTCGTTGTAGCCGACCTTGTCGACCAGCTCGGAGGCCTTCTTGCGGTTGGCCGCGATGTCGATAAGGGGTAGTGCATCGGCCTTCAGCGTGCCGAAGGACTTGACGACCTCCGAGGGCTCGGCACCCGGCAGGACCGGATATTCGTAGACCTGCTCGGCATAGATCTGCTGCGCGGTTCCGGCCGACAGGAATTCCATCAGCTTCAGCGCATTGTCCTTGTTCGGGGCGTTCTTGGCCATGGCCATGCCCGAGACGTTGACATGCGCGCCGCGGTCGTTGGCGTTCGGGAAGAGCACCTTGATGGCGGCGGCCCATTCCTTCTGCTCCGGCTCCTTCTCGTTGGTCAGCATGAGACCGACATAGTAGGAGTTGCCGAGCGCAAGGTCGCATTCGCCGGCGAGGATGGCCTTGGCCTGGTCGCGATCGCCGCCGTCAGGCTTGCGGGCAAGGTTGTTCTTCAGGCCGGTCAGCCACTTCTCGGCTTCGGCTTCGCCATGGTGGGCGATCATCGAGGCGAAGAGGCCAATATTGTAGGAGTGCTGGCCGTCGCGCGTGCAAATCTTGCCCTTCCACTTCGGGTCGGCAAGCTCCTCATAGGTGATCTCGTTCTGCGCGACACGGTCCTTCGAGGCATAGACGACGCGCGAACGTGTGGTCAGGCCGAACCAGTTGCCATCGGGATCGCGGTACTGCGAGGGGATATCCTTGTTGATGACGTCGTTTGCGACCGGCTGCGTCACGCCGCCGTCCTTGGCTTCGGTCAGGCGCGAGATGTCGACCGTCAGGATGACGTCGGCCGGCGAGTTGGCGCCTTCGGCCTGGATGCGCTCCACGAGCCCCTTGTCGAGGAAGAGCACGTTGGTCGTGATGCCGGTTTCCTTGGTGAATTCGTCGAGCAGCGGCTTGATCAGGTCCGGCTGACGATAGGAATAGATATTGACTTCACCATCTGCAAAAGCAGGCGCGGCAAAGGCCAAACCGGCGGTCGAGAGGGCAAGGGCGGCGAGAGACGTCTTAAGCAGTTGCATCGGGTCCTCCTGGTGCAATTTAATCTTTACTGCCAAAGTCGTCTTTATCGGCTTGCCCCTTCCAGTCAACCGTGCGACCACTACCATAACATGAATGTGATTTTCCGCTTTTTGGAATTGTTCTAAACGGCGATCTGCCCTATATGTGGTGGAACCTGAGAAACCGGATTCGGAGTTCCCGATGCGTCTGACGAAACAAACCAACTATGCCGTGCGCATGTTGATGTACTGCGCGGCGAATGGTGAGAAGCTCAGCCGCATTCCGGAGATCGCCCGCGCTTACGGTGTCTCGGAGCTGTTCCTGTTCAAGATCCTCCAGCCGCTGACGCGTGCCGGTATCATCGAGACGGTGCGCGGCCGCAACGGCGGCGTGCGCCTGCCCAAGCCGGCAAACGAGATCACGCTGTTCGACGTCGTTCGTGTGACGGAGGATTCCTTCGCCATGGCCGAATGTTTCGAGGCAGGCGAGGTCGAATGCCCGCTGGTCGACAGCTGCGGTCTGAATTCCGCACTGCGCAAGGCGCTCAATGCCTTCTTCGACGTGCTGCAGCAATATACGATCGACGATCTCGTCAAGGCGCGTCCGCAGATCGGCTTGCTGCTCGGTCTCGAAACCGCGCCGCTGGCCCAGCAGCCGGCGGCCTGACCGCCTGCGCTTCCTCCGGGGTCAGATACCGGCCCCGGCGTCCCGCTTCACATATTCCTGCAGGATGAATTCGATGGCCGTTGGATCGAGCTCGGCCTTGTCGATGCGGAAGTCCACGCCGTAATCGTCGATCTTCTGGAAATAGGCATCACTGATCGACGAGGAAATGACGCCGATCGGGCCGATATAGCCGTTGCGGCGCAGCTCCGGCACTGTCTCGCGGAAATCCGCCTGCGGCTGGAGCCGGTTGTCCATCAGGATCATGTCCAGCGGCGCGCCGGCCGCGCGAATGAAGTCCAGCGCGCCATCCACTGTCTCCACATAATGCAGCGTGATCGCATAGCTTGCGACCTTGCGCATCAGCGCGCTGAGAATGACGTTTTCCGCGGGGTCGTCATCGACGAGCAGAATATGCACGGGTGCTGTCATGGTGGTAGATGAACCTGATTGCATTGAGCTTGTGGTCTGGACCGCCGCTACTCTCATCCAGCCCGTGAGCATTAACAAGTCCCTAACTCTACTATCCGTAGGTCAAGATCCGGTTTTGTGACGTTACTGTATGATCTGTTCGCGGATCGCCTTTGCCACCATCTGCGTACGGTTGACCACATCGAGTTTTTTCAGGATCGTTGCCGTGTGCGAGTTCACCGTATGCTCAGAGACCGATACGATGAGCGCGATCTCGCTTGCCGTCTTGCCGTAGGAAATCCAGCGCAGGATTTCCGTCTCGCGCGGCGTCAGCCCAAGTCCCGCCTT
>NZ_CAMLFY010000023.1 GCF_946479415.1 uncultured Shinella sp.
GGCCAGCCCTTGGTTGCGTGAGGAGGCCATAATGGATTTCGCCTGGATTTCCTCCTATTGGCCGCTGATCATCGCAGGGGCGATACAGACGGTGCTGCTGCTCGTCATCTCCGTCGTCTTCGGCTTTCTGCTCGCCATCGGCCTAGCGCTGGCGCAGGTCGCCGGACCATCCTGGCTGCGCTGGCTCGCCAAAGGGTATTGCACGGCGTTTCGCGGTACGCCGCTGCTCATTCAGCTCTGGCTTTTCTATTACGGGGTCGGCTCGTTCCTGCCGATGATCCCGGGCCTGCGCGAAAGCATCCTTTGGCCCATCGTGCGGGAGGGCTTCTTCTTCGCGGCGGTTAGCTTCACGCTCAACTATGCGGCCTATGAGGCCGAAGTGCTTCGCGGGGCGCTGCTGGCCGTGCCGAAGGGAGAATTGGAAGTCGGACGTTCTTTCGGCATGACCCCCTTCACGCTGCTTCGTCGTATCTGGCTGCCGCGGGCGATCCGCATCGCACTGCCAACTATCGGCGGTGAGGTGGTGTTGCAGTTGAAGGCGACGCCGCTCGCCTTCACCGTTACGGTGATGGATCTCTATGCCGTCGCTTACAAGATCCGGCAGGATACGCTTCTCGTCTACGAGCCGTTGATCGTGGTCACCGTCTTCTACGTCTGCCTCACCCTTCTGATCACCCGCGCTTTTCGCATCGTCGAGCAGCAGGTGCCGATCCGGCGCTGACATTGGGCGGCGCGTTTTAAGGAGAAGCCGCGTCCAAGCGGCGCCACTCGGGCTGAACAAGCATTCTTTCTGCACTTTTTGTGAATTCGCGCGGCCAAAGCCGATGCCGGCTGGCTAGAATGTGCCGCAATATCGAGGAGGCAACCGATGACAGCAACAAAGCTCTCGAATGCGCCGGCAAGATCTTTAAGCGTGAGCCGTGAGACGCTTGCGCTGTCGGGCGGCCTCGTCATCGATCCCGCGACCAAGGCAATCGCGCCCAATATCTCGATGTCGGTCAACAATGTGCTTTTGCCTGGTGAGGGCGCGTTTTCAGCCGATGGGGTCGATGATCTGACGGCGCTCCCCTACCTCTATGCACGCTGGACGAACCCGACCGTGCGCCAGTTGGAGCAGCGTCTCGCCGGGCTGGAAGGCGCGGATGATGCGCTGGCCACCGCGACCGGCGTGGCGGCGATTGCGGCGACTTTCCTGACCATCCTCAAACGGGGCGACCATCTGATCCTTAGCGACGTCTGCTATGCCGGTGCCAACGAGCTCGCACGCCGGATCCTGCCGGACTATGGCATCGAGGTAACGCCGGTGAATATGTCCTGTCCGAAGGACGTAGCCGCCGCCTTTCGGCCGAACACGAAGCTTGTTCACTGCGAAAGCCCTTGCAATCCCATCCTGCGGTTGACGGACCTCGCCGTCATCGCTGGCCTTGCCAAGCGTCATGGCGCACTGGTCTCGGTGGATTCGACCCTCGCGACACCCGTCGCCACCCGGCCGCTCGCCCTTGGCGTTGATCTCGTCATCCACTCGCTGACGAAGTTCATCAACGGGCATGGCGACGCACTCGGCGGCGTGGTGTGCGGACGCAAGGATCTGGTCGAGAAAATTCGTTCGCGGGCCGGCGTTTATCTCGGCGCGGCAATGCCGGCCATGAATGCCTGGCTCATATTGCGCGGCATCGACACGCTTTATCCCCGCATGCGCTCCATTTCGGATACGGCGAGACAGGTTGCGTCTTTCCTGCAGGAGCACCCTGCTGTGACTGCGGTGACCTATCCGGGGCTTGCCACGCATCCGCAGCATGACCTGGCCCGCCGACAAATGGACGTCTTTGGCGGCATGATCACTTTCCAGGTCGCCGAGCCGGCCCGCATGGCGCAGCAACTTGCCGACCGGCTCCAGATCGCCCATTACGCCTTCTCTCTTGGTCACCAGCGTTCGATCGTGGTGCTGCTCGAGACGAAGGCGATGATGTGCTCCACCTATCAGCTGGAAGGCGAGGCGCTGGAGGATTACAGGCGGTTTGCGGGAGAGGGCGTGTTCCGCCTGTCGATCGGTCTCGAGGCGGCCGATGATCTGATTGCCGATCTCGATCAGGCGCTTTGCGGCTGAGCGCGGATATGGCTGTTTTCACGGATTTGTCGAAGACCGATTGCACCGAAATCGCGGTGGCCTTCGGCTTGCCCGGTTGGCGTCCGCGCCGTCTTCAATGATCAAATGCTGTATGGTTGGGAGAATGAACCTATGACATCCATCACAATCCTCGACGGGGGCATGAGCCGTGAATTGCTGCGGCTTGGCGCCGAACTCCGGCAGCCCGAATGGTCGGCGCTCGCCTTGATGGAAAGCCCGCAGATCGTAAAGCAGGTGCATGAGGAATTCATCGCGGCAGGCGCCGACGTGATCACCACCAACAGCTACGCCTTGGTGCCTTTCCACATTGGTGAAACCCGCTTCCGGGAGGAAGGGCGGAGCCTGATCGCCCTGGCCGGGCGCCTGGCGCGTGAGGCGGCCGACGCGGCAGGCCAGCGCAATGTGCGCGTGGCGGGTTCGCTGCCTCCGATCTACGGTTCCTACGAGCCCCAGCTTTTCCAGCCGGCCCGTGTTCAGGACTATCTCGGCGTTCTGGTCGAGGCGCTCGATCCTTTTGTCGACGTTTTTCTTGGCGAGACGCTGAGCCTCATTGCGGAGGCAGCGGCTGTCGAGCAGGCCGTCGCGGATAGCGGAAAACCTTTCTGGATTTCCTTCACGCTTTACGACGAGCCCGGCGCCGAAACGCAGTCACCGACCTTGCGATCGGGAGAAAGCGTGGCGGATGCCGCGCGATGGATCGCGAGGTCTACGGCTTCGGCGCTGCTGTTCAATTGCAGCAGGCCGGAGGTCATGCGGCGCGCCGTCGAAGTGGCGTCCGCAATTCTCGCGGAATGCGGCCGTCCGGTCGAGATCGGCGTCTATGCCAATGCCTTCACCACCGATGACGAGGGAGCGGCGAACGAGGCGCTGCACACGATCCGCGACGACCTGTCGGCGGAGAGATACGTCACCTTCGCCTGTGATTGGGCCGAAAGTGGTGCAACCATGATCGGCGGCTGCTGCGGCGTAGGTGCGTCGCACACGCACCTATTGCGCCAACGGTTCAAATAGCTTGGAAAGGAAACGCTCCACTTTCGCCCGTGGGCGGGTTGAGTATCCTTTCAAGGCAGGATCTGAAATCCGGCGGCCAAGCCTAATCGAGCGGCTTCTGGGCAACGATCGCGTATCTGTGCTGCAAACCCCGCGCAACGGCTTTGAAGAAGCCGAAATGCGCGGCCTGCGCCTTATGAATCTGTCGCAGATTCGTATCGGCGGTAACGGACGAAAAGCCGGCCGTTTTCAGCATGTCGCTAACCGCCGCGACCTTTGCTCCGCTGGAAAAATGTACGCGTGATAGAATGCTTTCATGCGTTCCGGCCATGGCAGATGGGGCGTGGGGGGCCTGCGGCTTGATGAGGCCCATTCGTTCGAGCGTTGCAGCAAGGCGCTTCACGAGCCGTTCGGCGAGGCCCGTATTGACGAAATCGCCGTCGATGACCAGCAGCCTGCCGCCGGGTTTGAGCACGCGCAGCCATTCCCGGAAGCATGTTTCGGGATCCACCAAAGTCCAGACGAGATGGCGGGTGACGATCACGTCGTAGCTGTTATCCGCCTCCAGCGTGTTTTCCGCGTCGCCGAGATGGAACCGGATGGAGCGGCCGCGCGCTGCTGCCTTGGCGCGCGCGAAAGCCAGCATGGATTCCGACCAGTCGATGCCTGTCACCTCGTAGCCGAGATCGTCCATGAGGTGAGAGATCACCCCCGTGCCGCTGGCAAGGTCGAGCGCCTTGCGGCCGTCGCCGGGGCCGAGATGCCGCTTGATCAGGGCATGCCAGGCCGTCCGTTCGTCTTCGGAGAAAATCTCGTGGCCAGGAGACTGGTCGAACGTCGCCGCGCGTGCCGACCAATAGGCCTTGATCTCATCCCGCAACGTGAAGTTGGCGCCACCCGTCATCCGATCGCTCTGCATGCTGCCATCCTCGTTTCCACCTTTGAATGCTTCTAAAAGATAAAACTTGACTATGAAAGTCATCAAACAATATGTGCCCGGCAGTTTCCACCGGAGATGAATCTCATGCGCTTTTCTGGCAAGTCGGCAATGTTTGCCCTTGGCCTCCTCGTGTCCACCGTATTGCCGGCAATGGCCGATCCAGTCGTCGTGAAGGACGTGACGGGTCGCGACGTCGAAGTCAATGTGCCGGTCAAGCACGTCATTCTCGGTGAAGGCCGCCAGATCTATTTCCTTGCCGCGCTCGACAAGGAAAATCCGTTCCAGCACGTCGTCGGCTGGCGTGACGACCTGCCGAAGGCCGATCCGGAATCCTACGCGGCCTATCTCGCGAAATATCCCGATATCGCCAAGCTGCCGACCTTTGGCGGAATGAAGGACGGCACGTTCGATATCGAACAGGCCGTGGCCCTGAAGCCCGATGTCATCCTGATGAACATCGACGCCAAGACCGCGACGGAAGAGGCCGGCTATATCGAAAAGCTCGCCAAGGTGGGTATTCCCCTTGTCTACATCGACTTCCGCGAAAAGCCGATGGAAAACACCGAGCCGAGCATGCGCATCATGGGCACGCTGATGGGCAAGGAAAAGGTCGCTGAAGATTTCATCACCTTCCGCGCCGATGCGATCAAGAAGGTCACGGATGTTCTCGAGAAGAACAATCCGGCAAAGCCGGTCGTCTTCATCGAGCGTGCGGGCGGTTATTCCGACGATTGCTGCATGTCCTTCGGCAACGAGAACTTCGGCAAGATGGTCGAGCTCGCCGGCGGCATCAATATGGCCAAGGACATCATTCCCGGTACTTTCGGCACGGTTAACCCGGAGCAGGTCATCGCTTCCAACCCGGACCAGGTGATCATCACCGGCGGCATGTGGGAAGGTTATGTGCCGGGTGGCAACTGGGTCGGCGTCGGTTATGGTGCGGATATCGCCGAGGCGCACCGCAAACTGGAAAACCTGACGAAGCGTCCGGCCTTCACGGGCATCAAGGCGGTCAAGGATGGCCATGTCCATGCCATCTGGCACCAGTTCTACAACAACCCTTACCAGTTCGTCGCCATCCAGCAGATCGCCAAGTGGCTGCATCCCGACCTGTTCCAGGATCTCGACCCGGAGGCCACCTTCAAGGAACTGCATGCACGCTTCCTGCCGCTCGACTACAAGCCGGGCTACTTCGTCTCGCTGAAAGACAAGTAGGCCATGACTGCGGTGATCACCGAAACGGGGGCAACCGGGCGCGACCAGTATCGCGCCCTTGCCTTTCGGCGCATTCTCATCCTGGTCGTGCTTGGCCTTGCACTCGCCGTCAGCATGGCGGTCGATATGGCTCTGGGACCGGCGAACTACAGCCTGTCGCAGGTCCTGTCGGCGCTGTTTTCCCCGGAAACGGCGGGCGATCAGCTTCGCGTGGTCATCTGGGATATCCGCATGCCGATCGCGCTGATGGCGGTGACAGTCGGCGCTTCGCTCTCCGTGGCGGGCGCACAGATGCAGACGATTCTGTCAAATCCGCTGGCCAGCCCCTTCACGCTTGGCATTTCGGCCGCCGCGAGTTTCGGCGCTGCGCTCGGGCTGGTCGGCGGCGTTGCGATCTTTCCGGGAGCCGTTCAGTACATGGTGCCCGTCAACGCCTTCATCATGGCGATGGTGGCGGCACTGTTCATCCATTTCGCCTCGACGCTGCGCGGCGTGACGGTCGAGACCATCGTCCTGCTGGGCATCGCGCTCGTCTTCACCTTCAATGCCGCTCTTTCTTTGCTTGAATATCTGGCCTCCGAACAGGCGCTCGCGGCTGTGGTGTTCTGGACGATGGGCAGCCTGACCAAGGCGACCTGGGACAAGGTGTTCGTCACCGCCGCCATTCTCGTCGTGACGCTGCCGCTCTTCATGCGCAATGCCTGGGCGTTGACGGCGCTGCGGCTTGGGGATGAGAAAGCGGCAAGCATGGGCGTCAACGTTCGGCGCCTGCGCCTGCAAACCATGCTGATCGTCAGTCTCTTGGCGGCCATTCCAGTCTCCTTCGTTGGCACGATCGGCTTCGTCGGCCTGGTTGGGCCGCACATCGCGCGCATGGTGGTAGGGGAGGACCAGCGCTTCTTCCTGCCGGGTGCAGTCATATGCGGGGCTCTGCTCCTGTCGGCGACATCGGTGGTGAGCAAAGTTCTGATCCCCGGTGCAATCCTGCCCATCGGCGTCATCACGGCGCTCGTCGGCGTGCCCTTCTTCTTCGTCCTCATCTTCTCGAACAGGAGGCGCGCATGGTGAGCTTGGTGCTGAAGGACCTCGGCGCCAGCTATGGCCGCACGACGGTTCTGTCCAAGGTCGCGATCGAACTGCTGACGCCCGGGACGGTGACGGCCGTCATCGGGCCGAATGCGGCGGGTAAATCGACACTGTTCAAACGGATCGCCGGCCTGATTTCAGGACCCGGGGTGGTCCAGCTGTCGGATGCGACGCGTGGCGAGCGGGCGATCTGCTATATGCCGCAGGATACCGGCGCCAATGCGGTGCTGACCGTTTATGAATCGCTGCTTCTATCGGCCAAGCAGGGTAGCGGCTGGCGGGTGAACGATGACGAGCTGTTCGAGATCGACGCGATCCTTAAGGCGCTCCGCATCGAGAACCTGGCTTTCCGTGGCCTCGACGCGCTCTCCGGCGGGCAGCGGCAACTCGTCTCGCTCGGCCAGGCGCTGGTGCGCAAGCCCGAAGTCCTGCTGATGGACGAACCCACATCCGCACTCGATCTGCATCGCCAGATCGACGTCCTGGAATTCGTGGCCGATCTGGCCAGCCGCACCGGTATGATCGTCCTGATCGCGCTGCATGATCTCAATCATGCGCTGCGTTACTGCGCCAACACGATCGTCATCGCCAATGGCGAAATGGCGTCGAGCGGCGCAACCGGTAATGTGATTACCTCGGCGATGCTGCGCGATATCTACCGTATCGAAGCCCGCATCGAATCCTGCTCGCGCGGCCGGCCGATGGTGATCGTCGATGGTGCGCTTTAACCCAGAGTGATGTTCCCGTCCGTCGGGACAGGAGCATCTTGCGCCGCGCCGCGCCGCTCTCGCTTAGCGGCGTGAGGATATTTCCAGGCGCTGACCTGGGCGGTCTCCAATCTCAAGTTTTGGAGCCCTTCTTCAAGGGAGACTGACCGCGCTTGCCGTCGTCACCGCCCACCGTGACCGGGCCGACCCATCGCAGCAGACGGTCGCAAAGCCGCACCGAAAACGAAAAAGATACCTTGGTTTCGTCTGCTTTCGGCCACGCCCTTCCCATTCTGGGCGCTTAGCTTGCTGCCAACAGCACGGGAGAAACAAATGGCCGTCAGTGAATTCACCGTGGCGCAAGTCCTGCGTGACCCGCTCATTCGCCAAATGCTCATGGCTGACAAGATTGCCTTGTCGGATTTCGCGGCTTTGCTTAGGGAAGCGGCTTGCAGGTCGAGGAACGGTTCGGCGCGTTCCATCGTTCTCGCTCAGAGACCCTCGTCAGGATTACAGGCAGCCGTGGATGCAACACAATAAAACACGATGCGACACCGACTTCGCTATTCAGGAATCCTGTTGCAACAAAGGGTAATGCCATGACGGATGTCTACTCCATTGGCCCGGTCCGGCTGGATGTCCTGGTCTATCTCCCAAACCCACGAGGTTTGGTATTGCTCAATCATGTCCTGACGCGGAAAGGTTTTGCGGTTACAAGCGCGCGCACACCGGACGAGTTCGAGGATGCGATGCGATTGGCCGCTTTCCATGCAATTGTCACAATGACGGAATTGGTGGACGCCGTTCGGTTCGTAACGCCAGCGCCTCTCGTGGACCTTCGGGCTTTCATGCGGCGGTTGGTAGCGGAGCAAACGGGCGCATGCTCCCTCCTGTTCGACAGGGCGGCCTTCGTGGGTCTGATCAGGCTCGTCGCAGAGCGCCGGGCTGCTTCATTGTCGCATCATATCTAGAATATTTCCAAGGCAATCCAATTGGGCAGCACTACAGTATTCAGGTCGGTCGGAAAGCGGATCGTCCTTCATTTCCCGGGCTTCGAGCCGCTGGATGCGGATAGACACCGCACGCGGTTTGTGGTGTCCGCGCGCAAGGCTTCGGATTTATGGGGCCTGAACATCGAGGTCGGTGAACTCAACGGGGAGGGGGATGAGCGGCACTTTGACGTCAGCTGTCTGGGACCCGCGTCGAAAACGACCAGCCGGATTTTTCCATTTGATCATTGCGGTATCGTACATGCATTGAACAACCGGCCGCTGGGCAGGCGTCTCGCGGGCGGTTTTCTCAGTGCTTTTCGGGTCATCCTTGAAGGTGGCGCAGCGGCCTATTTCAGGCACGCCTGGCGCTTTGGCTTGTTTTTCATCGTACCCTTCCTGCTGGTGATCCTTGCAATGGGCACGAGCCTTGCGATCGCTTTGTATCCTCTCTGGTTGGGCTTGGATGCCTGGCACTACCCCTTGGGGCTCGTGCTGGCTCATGGGTTCTTTTCCAGAATGTTCATTCCCTGGTCCCATCGCTTCCACACGCTTCATTTGTTCTCCGATTGGGAAATGGCCGTGGCAATGGCCAGGCTGGATCGCCGTTTCATGCTCGATTGGCTTGAAAGCTGCGCAAAATCCGCAAGGGCGGCGCTGTGCGAGGAGGCTGACGAATATGTCATCAGCTCTCACAGCATGGGATCGAGCGCCGCTGCACACGTTATCGGCATGCTGCTCGAACGGGAGCCGGATTTGCTGAAAGGAAAGCGGATTGTCTTCGCCACGCTTGGCGGAGCGATACCGCAATGCTCGCTCCTTTCTTCTGCAAGGGTATTGCGGGAACGGGTGGGGCGGATTGCGGCAGCGAAAGAAATATTTTGGCTCGATGTCCAGTGCCTGACCGATGCCGTCAATTTCTATAAATCGCAGGTGGTTGCCCTTTCAGGGCATCCGACGATGCCGCAGGCACATATCGTGCTGATCCGCATCAAGAACATGCTGGATCAGGAGCGATATCGAAGGATCAAGTGGGATCTCCTGCGGGTTCACCGCCAATATGTGCTCGGTGCGGACCGGCGAACGCCCTTCGACTTTTCACTCATGGTCGCCGGGCCGTTTCCCGCGGCCCGTTTCGCAGATTGGTCGGACAACGGGTACGCTTACTCCGGGGAGATGCCGCAGCCCCTCCTGTCGTCCAAACGGCACGCCTAGAGCATTTCCGGTGAATTCCGATTCACCGGAAATGCTCTAGGATTTTGTTTTTACCGCATTATCCGACGCCGAAGCGAACTCGCTTCGGCTGGAAATGCTCTAGTTCACCGTCACAGTATTGCCGACACGCGGGCGGGCGATGGCTGTTGCGGTGAAATCGTAGATTTTAATTCCGGTAAGGTTGGAAAGCAGGCCCGTAAGAGCGGATTCCGCGCTGTAATCGACACGGGTCACGACAAGCTGAACACCATCTTCGATGACGTCCTTCGAAATAGTATCCGGCCATGTCGTGCCGGCGGTCAACGCCGTGGTCTGGTATGCCTTCGACCAATTGACCGTACCTGTGCCGCTTTTGTTAAAATCGAGGACGCTGACCACGATTTTCAAATTTGTTGAATCGAACGGTTTGAGGACGGCTGCTCCTCCGCTGAGAACGGTGTTGACGCCCGCCGATTTCCAGGCGTCTTCCTGGGAAACGATATCGCTGGTAATAGCGGCGATCTGATCGACCTTGCGGCGGATCATGAGCCCCAGCCCCAGGTCGACCGTACCCGCGACCAACAGCATCATCAGGGGCAGCAACAGGGCGAATTCGATGCCCGATTGGCCGCTTTTGTCGCGAAACACGCCTTTCGCACGGGCGCGCCGCCAACGCCGTTCTACCGCTGGAGTGCTTGGGGTTTCGGTATCTTCAGTTTTCGTAGGGTTCATTTCGAAACAGAGCCGATGCTGAGAGAACATAGCGCCCATCCGACAGATGAGCCGTGTCGACGCCAAGAGGGGCAAGCCAGCTCGTCCATGGCAGGAAGGCCTGGATCATCACGTAGTCGCCGGTTTGCCCGGTCGCGAAGCTTTCCGTCACGACCAGGGTGCGGTTGTTGACGGCCGTCGGGAAGGTTACCGACGAAAAGTCGTCCATGACCTGCGTGGTGACGAGCAGGTTTTTGCTGCAATCGAAGGAGAATGCCATTTCCGCGCAGACCTGCGCCTTGAACTGGGCAAGGTCCCAATTTGCGCTCGCGGCCTTTCCGGTGCGGACTTCACGTGCCGCCACGTGGAGTGCCGAGTCGAGTGAACCGTCCACGAAGAACATCAGGGCCATGTCCAGGATGCCGAAAAGAACGATCAGGAACGGCATGACGATCAGGCTGAATTCGATTGCCGCCGTGCCTTCTCGTGCGCGCAGGAAGTGTTTCGCCAGATGTCTCATGGGCTCAGCTCGTCAGGCGCACTTTTGAGAGATACTGCTTGAAGAGCGTGGACAGCCCTTCCTTGATCTCCTTTTCGGATTCCGCATGCAGGAAGAGATCCTTGGCGGATGCACATTCGCCAAGCGCGGTCGGAATATAGGAAAGCCTGCTGCTGGTGCCGGAGCCGGTGGCGATCGTGCCCTTCCAAAGCGATACGAATCTGCTGCTGTTCATGGTCTTGCCGACCGTAGCCGCGTAACCCCAGTCCCACGGCATCGGCAGATATTCCGTGTACAGCACGCCGAAAGAAACGTTCTGCTCTTTGATCGGCGCGCACCATTTCGAGTTCAGTGGCGTCACAGCGGTTTGCAAGGCGCTTGTTTTGACGGGGAAGCGGATACCGGAACTGCTTTGCAGGACCCAATTGCGCTCCGACTGGACGCCGTCCGTCAGCAGAAGGACCAATTTCTTGGGATTGGCGGCAGTCTTGCCGTCCCCGCCGGTTCCGACGATTTTCTGAAGAGAGGCGAGAGACAGATCGAAATAGGTGCCGTCCTCGGAAGTGGCACTCGTCAAGCCGCTCGAATCGGAGGCCAGCATCTTCCGCGCCGACGACGTGGAAAGCGTGGGTGCGAGAACTTCTTTCAGTCCGGCACCCACCGTATAGAGGCCGATCTTGATGCGCTCCTGCTGGGGATCGGATTCTTCGATCAGGTCCAGAACCTCGGCCACTGCCGAGACGGAAACATCCGCACGGAGCTTGATGCCCATCGCTACGGAAAGATCGTAGACGGTGCTGTAAGATTTTCCTTTATAGGTGTAGATCGCGCCTTCTGCGGTATGACAGGAAAAAGCGCATTTGGCCTGGGACGCCAGCATGGTGGCTTGCCCCTCAGCCGTCGCCGCCAGCAGCATCGAGGCCGATTTGTCCAGCACGATATAGACGTCCATATAGGCCTGTCCCGGCCCCTGGACGGTCGATGATACGCTGACATCGACGGTATCCACACCCAGAATGGACATCAATGTCGTCGGAACCGTCGATCGGGCCTTTGCGGTGATCTTGAGATTGCTGGTATCGATCGTGATATCGCTTACCGTGTACGACGAGGCTTCCAGTTTCGTTTGTGCGGCGAACCAATTCTCGACCCGTTTTTGCAGCGCTGCATCATTGGCGGAGCCGACGTCCTTGATGGCAGCGAGGAGAGCGGCGTCGAGGTCCGACTGCATTTTCGAGCGTGTGTTATAGGCTCGGACATAATCGATGCTGGCACCGACGGCGCCCATCATCGGGGCGAGCAGCAGTGCGAATGTCAGCGCGATGTTGCCCACCCGGTCCCTAGGGAAAGAGCGCAACGCTCGGACGATCAAATTTCCTCTCATCGGTATCCCAATCCCGCAACCCGTAAATTTGAAGATGACGCAGCGTCCTGATGACGCTTGCCGAACCGCACGGGCGGTGGGCTGAGACACTCGATTTATTCGAGTGGTGTGGAAGCCGGCAAAATCATCAGGTGCAGGATGAGTGATGAGGCGAGCACAGAAGGATTAGAGGCGCCAGAACCTTAACAAAAGGCTGTGTCTCCCGGGTGTGTGCGGCCGTTTGTTGCGTGATCGGGACTGTTCTTCGCAAAATGGACAACATTGGGATGGCCGCTCAATGGCGGCTGGCGACGAAGCCGCCGTCAACCACGTCGAAAACGCCCGAAGGCGAGTTTGAGCAGTTCGCCAAGGCGAAGCATTTTTCGCTGAGCGAGCGAGAGCTCCCTCTCGCAGTCACTCATTTGTCTGGAGACCAGCATTGCCCGGCTTGCCGTTGCGGCGATCTGTTCGTCCAGCCTTGCGATAGCGGAGGTCAGGTGTTCTTGCCGCCGCACCACCATGTGCAGTGCCCTGCCGGTGACATGGTCGCCGCAAGGCAGCATCGACGTGATGCCACTCGTCGCTCTATCGTTATCGAGCATCTGCCGGCGTGCGAGGTCAGTCTGTTTTTGTGCGTCGAGCGACGCGGCGTCCCGACGTAAGGCTGCAAGGCGACCTTGAAGCCGCGAATGTCTCAGCTGCCGGACGCGTTCGATCTGCCGAAGCGTTCGATGGTCATCTTTTTCCGCCATGGCCGCCTGTCACAGACCGTCCTCGCCGTCCAGAACCAGTGTTTCCACTTTTCCGCCACGCACGATCTGAACGGTGGCCTTGCGCGACCGGTTGAGCAGCGTTTCGATGGTGGAAACGAAGATCGGAGGACCACGAACGATGAGTACGTCGCTTGTCGGTTCATGCGCGATCGCCTCCGGCGGGTACAGCGGAAAAAGCGCATCGATTGCGCGCTTCGCGCTAAGCCACGCACTTCCCTTTCGAGGGAAAACCGCGGTCGACAGTTCCGATTTGGGCGAGATGATAACCCGCGTGCCGTCGAACGCCACGAAGAGGTTACCGGCGCGTCCAAGTTTGGCGAAAGCCTCGACGGGGTCTCCGGAAATGGTGAGGTTTTCGATCCGCCCATCCAGTTTTCCAGCGGTCGTCACCGGTATGCCGGACATGAAGGACAGGGTCTCGACCACTTCGCTCGCGGGTTGCGAAATGACGTTGAGCTGAATGTCTCCTCCTTCCGCCATCGCAGGAGACGATGCGAGAAGCGCAGCGGAAAGAACGAGGGACGATATCCTGGGCACCATGCTTGCCTCCGGGGCGATTGACCGTGCCTGGGGGTGTATCACGGGGAAAAGATGCATATCCGCGAAATTGATTTCGTGGTTAATTTCGTTAATTTTCAATTATTATAAGTATATTATATGAATATCTATGAGTTTCTAAATATCCTCAAAGTGAAAAAAGTATCCAAAATACGAATTAACCAAAAGTTAACAATATTTTCTTGAATGTTCCGCAATTATTTGTATCGTCCGACCGTCCAATAGACAGGAGAGACAATATGGCTACTGCCACTTCGGGTATCGATGGTGCAATCGCGAGCTTCAAGGCCGCTCAGGATGAAGCGACCGTAAAGAGCCTCAAGGTTGCGACCGAAATCACAAAAATCAACGGCGAAGCAAACGCCATCAAGAAGATCGGCCCGGCCTGATCGAGGTCGGGGCGAGGCCGTCGGCTTCGCCCCGACTCTTCCTGCATGCGTCCGTTGGGCGCGGAAAGCGCTTTGCGCCCTTCAGTACTGGAGTTTGGGAATGCGGAGAGGTTTGTCCGCGCGTTGGAAACGCGAACGATCGTCTATGGCCGGCGAGAATGTCGCCAGGCCGGGGGAGGCACGAGCGACACTTCTTGTGACGCGAAGCGGCAAAACGACCCGTCTACCCCTTTCAACCGGCCGACACCGGATCGGGGGCGGACACGATTGTGATATCGTCATTCTGGGGGTCCCGCCGACGGTCGCCTTTCATCTGGAGCTTGCGGAAAATGGTTCCGCGACGCTTCAGGCCATCGGCGATGGTATCGTCGTCGATCGACGCGAAATCAAACAGGGCGAGAGAGTATCGCTCAAGGACAGCGCGGCACTCCGCATCGCCGGGGTGGAATGCAGCATCGAGGGCTTGCGCAGTCCCTCGACGCAATCGGGTTACTCCCGCAGGCGCATCGCGGCAGCGCTGTTGCTGGCACTCGCGGCCGGTCTTCTCGTGGCGGGTATAGGGTCTGAAGATGCGCCGGCATCGATCGTCGCCACGGTCCCGGCACATCATGAAAGCAAGGTACAGGCGTCGGTCTCGACGATCGTCGCAGAACTCGATGAGGCGTTGCGCCTTGCCGGGCTCGACGTGAAGGTCGAGGCAGTCGGCGAGACGGCGATCCATCTCGGTGACGGCTCGCCAGCCCTCGATACGGCCGGCGAAGCCCGGCTGGCTTCGATCGTTGCCGCTGTCCGCCGGCGCAGTCCCGTGCCAATCGTCGATCTGACGTCATTGTCCTCGGGTCTCAAGGATTTCGTTGCCGCGGCCGGATACGAGCCGATGAAGTTTATCGTCGGACATGACGGAAAGCGCTACCGCGAAGGGGAGACGCTCACCAACGGCTGGCACGTGCGCGAGATTGCGCGCGACCATATAGTCGTCGCGCGCGGCGAAAAGACCGACATCGTGCCCTTCACCCCTGATGGCATCGAGCTCGGGCTGAATCTTGCCCAGATGCGTAGCAGCAAGGGATTGTAAGCCGTGCGAATGCTATCGACATCGCTTGCTGCCGTCGGTCGCCGGACGGACATCCTTTTCGCCGCGTTCTTCGCGCTGGTCGTGGCGATGATCATTCTGCCGCTGCCGACGGTGCTGATCGATGCGATGATTGCCTTCAATCTCGCCTTCGCCTTCATCGTTCTCGTCACGACGATCTATCTGCGCAATATTCTCGATATTTCCACGTTTCCCGCCGTCATCCTGATCGGCACGGTCTTCCGCCTCGCACTCACCATTTCGACCACGCGGCTTGTGCTTGCGGAAGGCAATGCCGGGGAAATCATTCATGCGTTCGGCACCTTCGTCGTCGCGGGAAATGTTCTGGTCGGCCTCGTCGTGTTCCTGATCGTGGCGCTGGTCCAGTTCATCGTGGTGACCAAGGGGGCGGAGCGGATCGCCGAGGTTGGCGCACGCTTCACGCTCGACGCCATGCCGGGCAAACAGCTCGCCATAGACAGCGACTTGCGCAATGGCCACATCGATGGACCGACCGCGCAGAAAAGGCGCTCGAAGCTCGAACAGGAAAGCCAGTTCTTCGGCGCGATGGACGGGGCCATGCGCTTCGTCAAGGGGGATGCGATTGCCGGTCTCGTCATCGTGGCCGTCAATCTCATCGGTGGGCTTGCCATAGGCATCTTCCAGCGCGGCTTGAGTTTTTCGGAGTCGGCGCATCTCTATTCGCTGCTCTCGGTGGGCGATGGACTGGTGTCGCAGATCCCGTCGATGCTGATGGCCGTCGCCGCCGGCACCGTCGTTACGCGTGTCAGCGACGAGAAGGGGGCAAGCCTCGGAGCGGATATCGGCCGGCAGCTTTCCCGAGAACCGCGTGCACTGGCCGTGGCTGCGGCCATGACCGGGCTCACCGGCTTCGTGCCGGGTTTTCCCAATTTCGTTTTGTGGCCCATAGCCGCCCTTCTCGCCGCGGCCGCCTTCTTCGTCTGGCGGCGCAGCCTTGCGGGCGGCGCGCAAACGGATGCCGGAGACGCTGCAACGGTCGGAGACATGCGCCCTGGCGCGCTCGACCGGACCAAATACGGCGACCCGATCGTCGCCACGGTTTCGGCAAATACGCTCGCCGCCCTCGAGGAGGCCGGGCTTGGATCGCTTCTCGAAGGACGTATCCGGGCCGTGGCCCGCATTGTGGGTGTTGCGATCACCGTGCCGACCTTCAACGTGGATCCGCGCATGGGCGATAGCCTGATCCATGTGCAGGTAGAGAATGTGCCCGCCGGATTGGTTCCGTGCGGCAGCACTGTGAAGCCCGAACGGATCGCAGACGACATCGTCCGCATCGTCCGGCGGCACGTCGGAGCAACCTTCAGCGCCGACGATGTCGCGCAATGGCTCACGAGCCTCGAGCCGCGCCTCGGAAAGCTTGCGACCGACGTGCGCGAGCAGGTCCCCACCATGGTGATGGTCGCCGTGATGCGCCGGCTGCTCGATTCCGGCGTGACGGTTTCACAGCCTCGAGGGCTGCTGGAAACCATGCTTGCGGCCGGGGCTCTGGAGCGGGATCCGGATACGCTTGCGGAAAAGGCCCGCCGCGCACTCGGGCGCCAGATCGCCTTTGCCCTGCTCGATCACAAGGGCATGTTGCCGGTGCTGTCTCTCGGCTCGGAATGGGAAAAGGCGGTGCGCACCTACCGCGAATCCAACGACAAACAGGTCGAGATGGCAGCCGAAGATACGATCCGCAATCTCGCGCGCGACATGGCCGTCAATCTGGCTGCAGCCAATGCCGAGGGACGGGATCCCGTGACCGTGGTCGACGAGGCAATCCGCTTCGTCTCCCAGGCCTTCCTGATCCGGCATGGCTGCCGGATTCCCGTCCTGGCGCCCGAGGAGATCGATGAGGATATTACCTGCGATGTCATCGGAGCGGTGGGGCGCAAGGCGGAGGATACGGGTTTAGACGTGAACGGGTGACGGCGACACCCCGCAAGCAGCCCCGCCGTTTCAATCCGCTTCCGGTTCGTGCCTGCGCGGTGGGCCATTGCGAATTTCTGCACCGATCTGGCGCCGGGCCGATCGGATATGGGGGTCGCCGTGGGCTTCCTTGTGTTCGCGCCGTGCCTCGGTCTTTGACATCCTATGCTCATGGCGGAACAGGACGCGTGAAATACGCAGATCGAAAAAGGCTGCAACGAGCATGATGACGGCGGAGATGACCACGATGGTGCCGACGAGGTGCACGCTGACGGCAAGGCTGCACGTCTCGCCGCAAAGCGGCGACCAGAACACGCCGTTCAGGAAATAGAGCAGGGCACCGCTACCCGCTACACCGAGCAGGACGAGCTTCGCTATGCCCTTGAGGAATTCAGCGAGACTGTTCAGGGAGACGATCTTCTTCAACCCTTCGGCCGGATTGAGGCGGGCGAAATCGAAGGACATGTGCTTCATCGAGACGGGAAGCCCGCGGGCATCGATGATGGAGACGATGACCGCGACCGAGAGACCGAGCAGGAGCGGTGCCCAGACGATCTGCAACAGGGCTGCCCCCATTTTTCCAAGCACGGATGCAAGAGCCTCGATGCCCGTCGACCCGCGGGCGATCTGCAGGGTAGCGTCGAATGCGGCTGCGAAGTCGTGCATGAGGCCGCCGATACCCCAGGCGAGCCAGATAACGATCGCGAGAACCGACAGCGCGGCGGTCATATCGCGTGATCGCGGCACCTGGCCTTCGCGGCGCAAACGATCCAGCTTCATCCGGCTCGGCGGAAGGCGTTTTTCCTCCGTGTCGTCATTCTTGCCCAATGCCGGCCTCCATGAAGCCCTTTGTTTCGCCGAACGCCTCGGTCCAGATGGTGCCGAAGTAGCTTGTGGCAAAGGACGCGTAGATGACGAGCACCAGCACGACGGCGAGGTTCTTGAAGGTCGCCGCCCCGTCGTTCACGGGAAACTGTCGGGCGGAGCGGCCGACAAAGGCAAGCGACAGCTCCACGGCGCAAAGGACGACGACGAACGGCGAGGCCAGCACGGCGCCGACGCGAAACAGGCGGGCGAAACTCTCCAGGATGATGGCGAGCCAGTCGCTTCCGGCGACCGGTGTGAGCGTGAACAGCGGCCATAGGGCAAAGGAATTGTAGAAGATCGCCACGAGATCGACGATGCCGCCGGAGGCGACGAAAATCCCCAGTGCGATCGACATCAGCAGGGAACCGAGCGGTGTCGTCTCCAAGGAATTGACCTGATCGAACAGGTTGGCGGCATTGGCGCCGCGATAGACATCGGTCATGTCGCCGGCGGCCTGCGCTGCCCAGAAGGGAAGGCCGAGACCCATGCCGAGCAATCCGCCAAAGGCAAGCTCCTTCAGGCAAAGACCTGCGACATCGAGCCAGGGCGTGCCGCCGGCGGCAAGAATGCCATAGGCATGGGAAACGGAGGGTGCCGAAAGGCCGATGGCCAAGCCGAAGCGGAGGATGCCCGTGATGTTGAACAGCGTGAACAGAGGAAAGATCACGGTTATGCCGAGCGCCCGCGCGGCGCCAAGGGCGGCTGCTGCCGGAAGGGCGGCCTGTTCGCCGACAAGGGAAAAGGGCTCCGGCGCCATCGGGCGGTTACCGGACCATGGTGGGAAAGTCGTTGAGGATATGGATCGAGTGTTCGACCAGTGGCGTTGCGAGCGCGCGGCCGAACACGAGCAGCAGCAGCGACACCGAAAAGAACTTTATGATCTGCGCGATGGTCTGTTCCTGGATCTGGGTCGCGGCCTGTAGCACGGCGATGACGAGCCCGATCAGCGCAGCGAAGGCGAGCACCGGTCCGGCCATGGCGAATGTGGCGAGGATGGAGCCGGTAATCTCTACGGCGAACGCGTCTTCGCTCATCGGTCAGCCCGCATAGGAGAGAACGAGCCCCTCAAGCAGCCGCCGCCAGCCGTCAACGGCGACGAACAGCAGAAGCTTCAGCGGCGTCGAGACGACGGTGGGCGACATCATCTGCATGCCAAGCGCAACGAGGATCGCGGAAACCGCAAAATCGATCATCAGGAAGGGCAGATAGATCAGGAAGCCGATCTGGAATGCACGCGTCAGCTCCGAGACGAGGAAGCCCGGCGTTAGAATGGTGATGTCGTCGGGACTGGGCGGGGTTGCGGAAGGGGCGTGCCAGACCTGTCGGGAGGCCTCGACGAAGAAGCCGCGCACCTCCTCGTCCGAATAGGTCAGCATAAAAGATTTGAGTGGGCCGGACAGTTCCGCCACCCCGGCCGTCATGCCGCCGATGGTCCCGAAATCCGCGTTCGAGGCGAGAAGAATGCGCCACGTCTCCTGCAGGATCGGATTCATGACGAAGGCCGACAGCACGATCGCGATTGCGAAAACGAGCAGGTTCGGCGGCGTCTGCTGGATGCCGATCGCGTTTCGCACGATCAGTAGGACCACGGAAATCTTGGTGAAGGATGTCGCGACGACGGCGATCACGGGCAGGGCCGAGATCACGGTCATTGCCGCCAGGCTCTGGGTGAGGGGGAACGTGCCTTCCATCAGTCGGTGAGCGCGGTTATCCGGACCGCGGCAAAACCGTCCAGCGTGACGATTTCGCCTCGGCCGATGATCCGCCCCTGGGCAACGATATCAACGGTTTCATCGAACGGCCTGTCCAGTGGAAAGACGTGTCCCTCGCCAAGCGCTTCGAGCCGGCCAAGCGGCAGCTCCACGCGGCCAGCCTCGAAGACCAGTTTGATCGGGATATCCGCGATGCTCGAGGGTTGCGGCGCGCCATGGAGTTGGTCGTCAATCGGTTCATGTAACATGAAATGCCTCATCGGGCTGGTGGGGCGTTTGAGCAGGGATTCGGTGAGCACGAAGCCTTCCAGCGTGCGGGTGCAGGCAGCGAGATAGCATTCGCCGGTCACAGCGACCGCGGTGCTCGCCATCGCGGGATCGATGACGATCGCATCGCCGGACGAAAGGCTTGCGATCTCAGCCGCCGTGAGCGTGGCATAACCTCGGCGCAGGCACACGACCGTCGTCAAGTGCCGCAGGCTGCGAGGTGGCAGGCGTTTGGCCCATCGAGCCAGGCCGGAAAGCATGTTTGGCTCGAAGGCGCCGCACAATACGAACGCCAGGCCGTCCCACCGCACGTCGAATGCGTAATTGATGTCGAGAGTGGTCTCGGCGAGCGGACGGATATCGTCGATGGAAAGCATGCCGCCGATCTCGTCTTCGAGACGCTTGAGAATGTCGGCCAGCAGGCATTCGAGCACGTCGGCCTGGGCGGGCGGCGACAAGCGCTCCCAGAGCACGAGCGGTTCGAGCCGCTCGATGACCAGCTGGAGCGTCTCCTTCGGCAGAAGAAGCTCTGCGGTGCTGCCGGCAACACTCGCGCGGACAGAGGTGGCTTCACCCAGCCTGCGCAGCGCGATGTCAGGGGGCAGGGGGCGAACGGAAACATCGCCATGCGGGAAGGTGATGCGCCAGGCGGGCCGGGTATCGTCGATGCAAGACGGAACCTCGTCCTGCACGGCCGTTTTCAGTGACAGGGGGGAAGGAACGATGTTCATCGGGCGAGATCCTTCAGGCTGCCGACCGTCGTCTCGAAGGCGCAGGCGTTTTTGTGTCCGAAAAGGAAGGTGTTGATCCGGTCGCGCTTGCGGACCGCCTCGTCCGCAGCTGCGTCCTGCCCCTCGCGATATTCCCCGACCCGGATCAGCAGTTCGATTTCCCTGTAAAGGGCGAGCAGGGAGCGAACGCGGGCTGAAGCCCATTCGTGGCGCTCGTCCACGACCGAATGCATGGTGCGGCTGCGGCTTGCGAGCACGTCGATGGCGGGAAACTGCCCCGCCTGGGCAATCCGCTCGGAAAGCACGATATGGCCGTCGAGCAAGGCCCGCGTTTCCTCCGCGATGGGATCGTCCTGTTCCTCCCCCTCGACGAGTACCGTGTAGAAGGCCGTCATCGTGCCGTGGGCGCTGTTGCCGGCGCGCTCGAAGAGCTGAGGCATCGCGGCGAAGACCGAGGGTGGGAAACCCCGTCGGACGGGTGGTTCGCCCGCCGAGAGACCCACCTCGCGCAGGGCTCGCGCCATGCGGCTCACGCTGTCGACCACGAGAAGGACGCGCTTGCCCTTGTCGCGGAAATGCTCGGCGATCGTGGTTGCCGTCAACACGGCCTTGCATCGTTCGAGTGCCGGGCGGTCCGATGTCGCGACGACGAGAATTCTGTTCGTCGAATGGCCTGACGGCATCATCCGGTCCACGCATTCGCCGACCTCCCGCCCTCGTTCGCCGACAAGCGCGCAAACGACCAGATCGGCGTCGCTGTTCTCGATGATGTCGGCGACAAGCATCGACTTGCCGACGCCGGGTGAACCGAAAATGCCGATGCGCTGCCCTTCGCCGCATGTCAGCAGCCCGTCTATGCTGGGAATGCCAACCGGGAAGCTCCGCTTGACCGGGCGGCGCGAAAGAGGGTCTGCGGGTGCAGCATGGAGCGGCCGTGAGAACCGTTCATCATCCCCGGTTGGCGCCGATGTGCGCTTCAGGAGGTGTCCATGCGCATCGATGACGGAGCCGATAAGAAAATCGCCGACGACGACATGCGGCTCCTCGCCGGTCGGCACGACTTCGGTCCGCATGGATATGCCGCGGGTATCGCCATGAAGCGAAAGGAGAGCCGTTTCACCATCGATGCCGACGACATCCGCAAGGCCGAGCCGCCCGCACCCTGGTTCATAGAGTTCGCACAGCTCGCCGATGCGCACGGCAGGAATATTCGCCCGCACGAGCAGGCCCGAAACGCTCACGACCCGGCCGCTCTGCCGGCGTGTCCGGCTGCCGGCCAGCGTCTTCTCCAGACGCGCGAGCGCCTCAACCATGACCGGCGACCTCCTTTAAGGCGCCGAGCTGCTCGCGAATGCCGATATGGCGGCGGCCGATGGCGCTTTCCATGACCATCTCGCCCTCTTCGAGGAAACGGTCGGCAGCGACTTCGATCGAAACGTTGGTGGTGGCAAGCGCTTCCCGAACCAGCGTTTCCTCGCCGGCAGCGACACGCAAAAGGATGGGGCCGGTTTCACCTGTTTCCGTAATGGCGCGTGTGACAAGCCTGCGGCAAAGCTCCTCCGAGCCGAGGCAGCCGACGATATCCTCGACAACACGCAGGACCAGCGGCACGATACGGCCTTCCAGATCGAAAAGCCCTTTGCGTGTTTCCATCGCCGCTTCGGCAAAACATTCCGCGGATCGGCGCAGCCCTTCCGCATATCCGGCACTGAAACCCTCTTCCCGGGCGGCGTTGCGCGTTTCACGCGCCTGTGCTTGCGCTTCCGTTGCGGCCCGACGTGCCTCCTCGACGAGGGTGGCGGCATCGTGCAGCGGGCCGAATTCAGCGGCGCGAATGATCCGGCTGGGGTTCTCCGACGGCGGGCGCATCAATCCTTCTCCAGGCCGAACCGGGAGATCGCCGCACCGATCTCGATCGCCGCATTCCTGAAAAGAACCGCGGAGCCGGGGGCGTCCATGCCGCCCAGCGTGGCCCGCCAAAGCCCCGCCAGACCACAATGGCTCGCCCAAAGGAAAAGAATGTGCCCGCCGTCGGCCCTCACGATCCGTTCCGTTTCCGGATTGTGCATATCCAGAACGGTGGTCGTGAGCGGAGACAAGGCTGCATGCGTAGCGGCAAAGTGTGCGGCCGTTTTGCCGAACACCGAGGTAAGTGCATCGATCGCCAGCACGGCGCCGAACGCGTGCAGATGATAGGTCAGGCCCGCGCAAACCGCCGCCATGGCGCGGTCGTCGGGGGACAGCAGGAGGAGCCGGCGAAGATCGGCGTCGGCCGTTGCCGGGTCGCCGGCAGACCCCGCCAATCGCTCGAAAAGCCGCCGCTGAAGCCTTGGGGTCGCGATGAGACGCCGGAAGAGCACCGCATCGGCGTCATATCCTGACAGAAGAACATCGTCGGCATCGGCCGTAAGCAGAGCTGCCCGCCGTATGCCGGCATCTTCCAGATCTCTTGGGCCGTTCCCCGTGGCGCTACGCATCAGCCGTTTTCCTTCCGGCGTGGTGCCAGCAACAGAAGGCTTGCCGCGAGTGCAAGTACAATCGCGCCCGCGATAGTCAGGATGCGCGTGTGGGGCAGGAAACTGAAATAGGTATCCTTGGCCCCGGCCAGTTCCACCGGCGTCGCCGGCGTTGCAGCAATGCCCGTGACCTGAGGAACGGTGCCGATCTCGGTCCACGGACTGGTCACGACGGATACGTCTTCATAGGCCAGGCCACGGATGCTGTTCAAAAGAATAGCGCGGCTTTTCATGTCGATATCCGGCAGATTTGCACCGGGGCGATATTGCAGGAGCGCGGAGGCGCGGGCCTTCTCCTTGACAAGACCGCGTCCGTTGTCTTCCGGCAGCACGACATGGACACGAGCCGACGCGACACCATCCAGCGCCGAAAGCGTTTCAGCCAGCTGTTGCTCGACGGCAAAGCCCATGCGAGCCTTCTGTTCGAATGGCGTTACGAGGAAACCATCTCCGGGGAAAAGGTCTGCCACTGTGCTGCGGGCCTGACGTGGCAGGCCGGCTTCCGCAAGCAGTTCGACGGCTTGTGCGTGATCCTTGGCATCGACGGTGATGGTGAAGGTCGAATCGTCTTCCGTAAGCACAGTGACGGTGATGCCGGCCCGTTCGAGAACGACCTGAGCATCGCGTGCGTCCCTCTGATCGAGGGCCGACAGCACGTTCTCGCTGCATCCCGACAACAGAGCCGAAAGAAGCAGCAGGGCAAGGGACCGCCGGAAGGAATTTGCGCGATTTGGAACGAAGGAAGCCATATCCACCTCACTGCCCCTGAGTTAGGCGCTTCGAGGACGACATGACCGACTGAGTGAGCGAAGACATCAGCGTCATGCCGGTTGCGAACTGTTGGGACTGCTCCAGCCGGTCGATCGCATGATTGAGGTCCGACACCTTGTCGCCGTCCCTGGTGCGTCCCGGATCGTCGGCAATCCGTATCTTGTCCGTACCCGAGGTGGCGTCTTCCGTCCGCGCGAAGAACGATACGAGGCGGTTGAGGAAACCGGACGAATAGTCACCTCCGGAGGGTTGCGTGACAACCGACTGAGGCACATCCGCTTGCGGGATCACTTTTCGCAGGCCGGTCAGGATCTCTCTGTCGACCGGCAGCGGCTGCGCCAAAGCAGTCTCGTTTCCAATCCGGTTTGCGACAACCTGCTGGACAGGCTGAGACGCGTCCCGCGCGACAGCCTCGATCGGTGCCGGCATTGCACGATTATGCGATCCATCCGCGCTCATCAAATAAACCCTAGACGCAAAACAAACTGGAAACACGAGAGCCCGTCACGGGCTCAGCCTTCATCACCCTCGTCGATCGCTTCCTTGACGAAATTGAAGAGGGAGTTGTTGAGCATGAGCGTGTTGGAGATCATGCCGGGCAAAAACGCCTCCACCGCGGCATCGAGTATGTCCTCTTCGCTGGCCGGATCGATTTTCCGGGTCGCGCTCGTCGGTGCCGTTACACCACCCGTCAGCGATTCACTGGATCCTCCGGCTGTAGAGGGAATACCTGCATCGAAGTCTACGGAATCGACTGCCACTGACGACATCCCCCTTTGGCTTTTGTTAATCGATGGCTAGTCAGTTATTTTCCTGATGTCAAATGCAATGGAAGTATATTGTTAATTTCATTCTTGAATCATAAGGATATAAAACGTGAAATCCTTCCGATTTCTCAAAGTATATCCGCATTGCGAACTTTTTATCCTTCTAATTGTCCATAAAGCGAATGACATATCCGATTTCGGCATTTATAATCATATTTTACAGTTCCGTTTTAATTTATTCTTTATTTGGTTTCTGAGCTAATTAGGCAGGAAAAAGCTGGCGCTGTTTCAAAGGGCCTGAGGTGAGAAGCCGATGTCGGATAGTGGGGAACCACCCAAAAATAACAACTATTTCCGGTCGTGCGGCTCGGACGCGGATGCGCTCGGTGAGGCTCTGTCGACCCCGACGTCGAGAATTTTCGTTACGCCATCCCCGAATGCTCCATTGTCCTTCGATTGCGAACTCGCATCGACCCAATGGTTGAGGGTCGGTCGGTGCAGCTACGAGGGCGATTTCGCCATGGAGCGGGAGGCCGCCACCGACAAACTCATCATGTTCCTGCCGCGCACCGGGATTTCGCTCATCAAGCTCGGCAAGCAGGAGGTGTTGTCACCACCCGGACGCGGGATCATCGTCGATGGCGCAGCCCAGACCGGGTACTGGTCCCGCGGCCCGCGTGAACATCTCGTCCTGATCATCGATGCGCCGGAATTGCGCCGACGCCTCACGTCGCGGCTACAGGACGAATGTTCCGGAAGCCTCGGCTTCGCCTTCGATGTCGATTTGACACGGGACGGCGGGCTCGTGCTCGATCAGCTTGCCCAAACGCTGCATGCTGGTCTTTCCAGCGGAGAAATTCTGCGGCAGGCGCCGCTGGCGCTCAATGCGATGATGGAAAGCCTAGTCCAGCTCTTGTTGGAAACGGTGCCTCATCGCTACTCGAACCTTCTCGATCGCTGTGTGGCAATGCCCGTGCCACGCCATGTGCGGCGCGCGATAGACTATATGCACGCGCATGTCGGCGAGGCGATCACACTTGAGGATCTCGCAAAGGTGTGCGGCGTCAGTTCGCGCACGCTCCAACTGGGTTTCAAGCAGTTCCGGCAATCATCGCCCATGACCTATCTCCAATCCCTGCGGATGGAGAGGGTGCATGCGGATCTCAAAAACGCTTCCCCAGGTCAGACGGTCGCCGATATAGCTTTGAAATGGGGCTTTTCGCACCTTGGCCGCTTCGCTGCGGAATACCGCACGCGGTTCGGCGAGCGTCCCTCGGCCACGCTTCGTGGATCGTCCGGCGACAAGCAGGACGGAGACGATATCCCCGGTTTGCTCAATTTCCCCGGTCGGCATCGGCCTTTTTGAGGATGAGAGGAAGAATATTTTTGCAAATCTGTTTTTTATCGAATTATAAAATACTATAAATTGGAGAAAATCTATAATTGCATCGTACAAATAACGAATATATCGTCCGTTTAGCGAAAAAATTCAAAAATTATAAACATTTTATTGACGATTTCGGAATCGTGGATAATTTCCCGCCTCATTGGCTCCGGTGATTTCTTTCAAGGTCGCGCCCGGCGGAAGCGGTTTAGGGTGGGTGGTGATCGGGATCGGCAGGGCAAACCAAACGGGGGGATAAATATGGTCGAGGCCGTCGGAAACCAGAACAATCCAAGCCATATCCAGAACGAACTCGAACGCCTAAACAGCTCAAGCCTGCGGGACGAGATCTATCGGGGTATCTTCGAGGGCTACAAAGATGACAAGCGCGACTTCCAGAGCATAGATGTCGTCCTCAATCCGGACAAATATTCCACCGAGCAGAAACTGATCACGCTTCTCGATCTTCTAGAGGCGAAGGAGAAGTACGAGAAATACAAGGAGCTTCCCAAGCGCTTCAGCGAGAAGCCGCTCAATCAGGAAGAAATTCTCAAGGATCTGACCAATGCGATCGCCATTCTGCAAAATGATCCGGCAACTATGTCTCTGCTCACGCGGAAAGTCTTCGAGGGTTTTCGCCATATCTTGAGCACAGGCAATCGTGTCGCGCCGGAAACCGAAACGGATGCCGCGAAGATCCTGGAAAATACGCTGACCCGCGACAAGGAGATCAAGGACCTTCGTGAACTGCTCACCGGCAGCTTCAAGGCGGAGGTCGTCGATGGAGGCATCCTGAAGGAGGGACTGTCTTCCGGCAAGGATATCCAGTCCGTTCTCCAGGAATACAGCAGCGCGCTTGCCTTCTACATGGCGGTCCTGCCGGGCGAGACGATGACCGCCAATGCCGATAAAATACAGGCGGCCTATAACGAGTTCTACCAGAAGGAAGTGTTGCCTCGCCTGCCTGACATGGGCGAGGCCCTCGATGGTTTGACCAAGGGCGTCGGCTCGGTGACGCCGCAGCTTCACGACAGCCTTATCGAAGGTCATGTCTTCGGCGAAGGCCTGTTCGACGCCGATCTCTTCAGCCAGTTGGGCAGCTACGCCAGGGGCGGCGAACGGACGGTGAGTGGCCGCGCCATCCCCGAGGTTTCCAAGCTGGACACGCTGTTCAGCTCGGGCCTCTTCGATGGAGCCTCGATGCGGCGGCTGCTGACGGAAAAGCATCTGACGCGGACCGACAAACCTATCTCCTCGGTTGAAGCGGTTGCGGGCGAAACGATCGACCTGATCGCGAAGAATTACGCAGGGGCCGGAAAGGAGACATTCAAGTCCGAACTCACGGCCTTGTTCCGCGAATTGTGGGGTGACTTCGTCGAGCTTGATGGTGGGGATATCCGCGGACTGGACGGCGCGATCGATCGTTTCCTCCAGCGTAACGGCATTGGTGGTGAAATGGCGCAGGCGTTGCGCGATGGTGCCAAAATGCTGTTCGATGGCGCATCGCTGGCGTCGAACGTCGCGCGCGGTAAAACCATGACGCCTGCTGAAATTTCCGCGCTCATGATCATGTGCACAAAACTTGCCGGCGAGCACCTGGGTTCGACGGGAGCAACCTCCGGCCTGCGTGGGGAAGCGTCCAGGCCAGCCACGGATTTCAAGCTGAATACTTGGGACCAGTCTGTCCGCCAGGCGCACGATATCGAAACCCTCACGGATGCCGGCCGAAACCTGACGGATTTTATCAAACAGACGGATGCGCAAGCCATCGTTTTCGGCCCGGCGATGGAGCCCGGCGGCGTGGCGAGCCTGTTTTCCGACACGGTCTCCATCCTGGCTGAAAATCTGTTTGGCGGCGCGCAGAATACGGCCTTTGCAAGACAAACCTTCGCCAGCGATACGCTGACCATTCTGGAAGGCCTGTGGGAAAAGGTCTCGAAGGGCGAAATCTCGGCGGGAGACCTGCCCGGACACCTGGACCGACTGACAGCGAGGCTCGGTGCGCCGCAAGGCTCCGATATCGGGGCGGGCGCCTATCGCGAGGCCGTGGCGCAGGCGGTTACCGCTCTCCTCAAGGCCGGGGCCTTGGTGTCACGCGTGCAGCCGAAGACGCTCGACCAGGACCTCGTTCAGCGCGGTGCGGACGGCAAATTCCATCGTATGAGCGGCCTTAACACGTATTCGGCACAGGAGATCAGCGCGATGATCTCCATTGCCACCGGTCTGGCCGGGCGGGGCATCGCGCACGGTGGGGCGACCCACTCGCTTCTGCGCGGTGAGCGTTCCGGTACTGCATCTTCCGACATTGCGGGCAAACTGTTCGGCGTCCAGAACAATGGCTGGGACGTCGATGTCTTCGGCAAATACGACATGAAGACGGTTCAAGAGGTCTCCGGCAAGATCACGGATCTCGTCCGGGAGCGCGCGCCTGATCTCGATATCGGCGATCCGACCGCTTTTGCCGAAAAATCCAGGGACCTCGAAGATATATTCGGTGACACGGTCAACTCCATGTCGCAGTCGTTCTTTGGTAACAATGTCGAGGATGGCGATCGTTTCAAAGGAAACGTGATGAGCCTCATCTACTACACCTGGTCCATGGCGAGGCCGGGCGGGGTGACCGACGCGCTGGCAGCCGATCTGCTCAAGAAGGCTGTCGACGAGCGCATTACGCAACCGCCCAGCAATATGACGCTCACCGAATACAAGGATACGATCATCCGTTCGGTCAACGCCGTCCTGTACGGCGCGCGCACTGTCTATGCCGGATTCACGCTGGCACCGGGCGACAATGTGAGCCTTTCGGCGCTGGTTCTCTATGCGGCATCGACCGGCGTGAACGTCGCACAGGCTGTCGGCGAGGGGCTGAAGGCCTCCACTCTCACGCCGAACAGCCGGTTGAACGAATGGTCCAAGGTGGCCAGAAACCACACCGCGGATCTCGTCAAGCTGGGCGTCAACGTCTCCAATGCCCTCATCTTCACGACCTGGCTGCCGCTGGAAGTGCTGTGGCTTCTCCAGGACATCAAGGGAGGCGATCCCGTCAATATCACCCTGATCTCCGTCGGGCTTGCGGCGGACACCGTCATCGCGGGCGAAGCCATCGTCGGCGCGGGGATTTCGCTTGCGAATCTCCTAAACAGGCTGGCGACGATGGGGACCATTGGCCTGTCCGGCAGTGCAGGGACGCTCGCGCTGTCGAGCGCCTGGAGCCTCGCTTTCGGTGCGGCCAACCTCGTTTCCACCGCGGCTTGGATGGCCTATTCGATCTATCAGGGCATCAAGGACAAGAACGCTTTCAAAGCCCAGACGAGGGATATGGAGGCGACGCTGAAGCGGCTGGTCGACGATCCGATCAAGTTCGCGCGCGGCTTTCAATTCGGCCCGATCAAGATCGGCGATTTGGAAAAGCACGAGGCGACGCCGCTCGATTGGGATTCGGTCATCGAGCGGCAAAAGATCCGCGTTTCGAGTTGATCGCCGACGCCGGGGTTCGATCGGGGAGGCCGGCGAAACGCTGCTTGACCGCCGTGAGCACTGGCCACGCATTCCGTGGTTCACGTTACCGTAACCCGATATCACGAAGAACCGTGGGCCGCCCTGCGGACGGCCCACGGTGCCGGTTCCTTCACTGTTGGGCCATGATGTCATACAGGCGCTGCTGAACCGTCTCGACGGTGACGCGATCGTCGTTGAAGAAGTCGGCCAGGGCGCCGATCCAGCCCTCGGACATCTGCGATGGCATCGCCATGGACTGGGCGCTGACGCCGCTTTTTGCCGCGATCATTTCGAGGCCCTGGCGACCGCAGCGGTCGAGTTCATGCGGATCGACGTCCATTCGTACGGGAAGCGACCCCTTCAGGCGGCTGAAAGCGACCTGATTGTCGCGATCGAGCACCATGCGCGCGAAGGCCTGCTGGGCCTCTGCCGCATCCGGCCTGTTCGTGATCGGGAAAGCAAAGGCGTCGATGACCATGAAGTAAGCGATTTCCGTTCCGGGTGCCAGGCTGCAGCCGAAATCCTTGTCGACCGCATATCCAAGGGCAACCAGCTCGCCTTTTGCCCAGTCTCCCATGAATTGCATGCCGGCGGCGCCCCGTCCGACGGCCGCCGTCGCATCCGCCCATGTCTTTTTCTCGCGCACCTGTTCCGGCTCCGCATAGCGCGACAGGCGCCGCAGCATTTCCAGGGCCTGGGTCATGCGTGCATCGCGCACCATCGCACTGTCGCCTTTGATGATCCGCGTGTAGCCTTCCGCTCCGAGCTGGTTGTACATGATGTCGTTGAAGAGAAGGGAGATTTCCCAGCGGCCGCCGCCAAGGGCTAGCGGCAGATGGCCCGCAGCCTTGATCCTGTCGGCCGCGGCGAATATCTCGTCCCAGGTTTGCGGCGTCTTCAGGTTCAGGTCGCGAAAAATGGCATCGCTTGTCCACAGCCAGTTCTCGGCGTGAATGCTCGTCGGAGCGAAATAGGTCTTGTCTTTATAGGTTATGCGGTCGAGCACCGTTGCGGGCAATACGCTGCGCCAGTCGTCTTTCGTTGCCACGTCTTCGATATCGAGTACGATGCCCATCTCCGGCAGTTCGCGCGAGCCTTCATTGGCGTTCCACTGCATCACCGCAGGCGCATATCCGTTCGCGATACGGTCGCTGACGATCCGTTGCACCGCAAGCTTGTTTGCGGCCGGCAGATCGACCCATTGATTGCCAAGCTTGATCCAGGCCTTGCGGAAAACGTCGAGGGACGCGGCCTCGCTCTTGGACACCCAGAAATGGACGACATCGACGGTGCCGTGATGGTCGGCGGCCGAAGCGGTGGCTGTGTGCATCGCGAGCGCCATTGCCGATGCCAGGATGGCGTTTTTCATATTCTTTTTCATGACTTATCTCCTCCGGGGAATTACCGCCGGCCGCATCGGCCGGCTCAGGATCAATTCATCTTTGTCCGTGATATGGGCTAGATCTGCCGACCTCCGACGAGCTGCGGCCGGTGGTAGGTGTCGAGCAGCGCCGACAGTCTTTCGCGTGCCTGGTAAGCCGGTTGGGGTTTGGCAAACAGATAGCCCTGACCCACTTCGCAGCCGGCCGTGGCGAGAAACCGTCGTTGCTCTTCCGTCTCGATGCCTTCCGCAACGCTGCGTTTGCCGAGATTGCGAGAGAGATCGATCATCGCGCGAATAATCTGCTCGGAGCGTGTGTCTGTCCCGATGCCTGCAACGAAGCTTCGATCGATCTTGATTTCGTCGAAGGGAAAGTCGCGCAGATGCAAGAGGGAGGCGAAGCCCGTCCCGAAATCATCAAGGGAAATCGAGAGGCCATGCTGGCGGAAACGTGTCACCGTCGCGAGGATCTGATCGGCGCAGCGGTTGAGAAAGACATCTTCGGTAATCTCGATCGCGAAGTCCTTCCAATCTAGGCCGTTCGTCTGAATTGCCTCCGCGATCAGTTCGTAGCCTTCTGCGCCGACAAGCAGGGCTTCTGGCAGGTTGACGGAGATCGAACCGGGGAAAAGTCCCGCCGCTTTCCACTCCGCAAGGTCCCGCCCGACGATGGTCACGACGGCACGCGTCATGCCGCGGATCAGCTGTGTGCCCTCCATCAGCGGTAAAAAACGTCCAGGAGGCAGGAGGCCGAGCTGTGGGTGCTGCCACCGCACGAGCGCCTCGAAACCCACATAGTCTCCGGTCGAAAGATCGACCTTCGGTTGGTAATGCACGACATATTCATTGCGGTCGGCGGCGAGAACGAGCGCGAGCGCCAGTTGGTTCTGTTCGAGCCGGCGCGCCAGCGCGGCCTCATCGAAAATGACGGCGGTATTGCGGTTGCCTTTTGCCGTATAGAGCGCGAGGTCGACGACCCGCATGAGGGTTGCTTCATCCGTCGCATGATTGGGAACCACGGCGCCGCCGATACTGGCCGAAGCCTGAAGGCTGCGGCCCTCGAAGGCCGTGCCGGCGGCGATTGCTTCGTTGGCACGCATGGCTATCGCCTCGAGCACCGGTGCGTCACAAACGCCCGGCAGAAGCACGGCGAATTCGTCGCCGCCCAGGCGTGCGATGACATCACCTGAACGGACCGCGTTTTGAAGCGCGCGTGCTACGTGACGCAGCACCGCATCACCCGCCGGATGACCAAGACTGTCATTGATGCTCTTGAAATGGTCGAGATCGACCAGGAGCAATGAAAAACCGGCTCCGGTCCGCTCCAACCCGATGAAGAGATCACCGAGAGCGAGGTTAAACGAGGAGCGATTGCTGAGGCCGGTCAGGGCATCGGTATGGGCAAGCGTGCTGAGCCGGCTTTCGAAATCGCTCGTACGGCGATGTTCGTTCCGCAACTTCTTGAGAAGAGGCCGGAATAGAAGAGTGCTTGCCAGAATGACGATGGTCGCGATCAGCACCAGAAGGCAGGAGCCGATCCATTTTGCATTGCGGATGCTCCGATCGCTGCGGTCATGCGCGCGGCCGATCAGATCCGCGAATTGTCGCATCGGAATACTGTCGGCCGCGGCCGCAAAGTCGATCGGCCCCCAAAACGAATAGCGCTCCCGTCGCTCCTTTGTGCTGGTGTCGGCAATCCGCGCAGCGCGATCGAGAAAGTCCTCGAGACGTTCATCGAGATCGAGGCGCACCTGCTCGGCCGTCGTGTCGCGCGAATTGAGCTTCTCGAGAAAATTGGTGCCGATTTCCTCATGCAGCGCGGTCAACTGTCGACCGGCCGCACGGATATCGGCGATTGCAAGATGCACATCGTCCCGCATGGGGCTGATGAAGTATTCGGGCAGGTTGGGATCGGCCGAGGCGCGCATCAAGGCCCGGGTCTGGTTTGCGAGCTGCTGGAAGCGAATGAACTGGTTGCTTGTCAGGAAACTGATGTTTTGCTGGAGCGAATGGCGGTCGAGTGCGACCACCATCATCTGATAGGTGGCCGCGATCAGCAGCATCATGACGATCACGGCATTGATGGAGTGCCGTCCGATCGACCGGATATACCGGTCGACCGATTGCAGCGATCCTTTTGCTGTTTCCGACTGTCGAGACCCCATCTCACTCCTCCGTTCCGCTATCTGCTTCCGGCCGGTTTTTCTTGACGATCGACAGACGTGGTGCTCGGCCAGCTTCGCGACGTACCTGCGTGCAAAGTGCTTCCAGCTGGTTCGTCAGCGTGATCATGCGTTCGCGCACTTGATCCAGCTTTTCATGCTGTCTGGGTTGTTCAAAAAAGGGCCGGGCGGGCGCGGTTTCGGCAAAGACGTGCTGCTCGGCGGGGCTAAGGATTACGGCATCCGGTACTGCGGCGGAGGCAAGGTGCTCCTTCTCGTCCTCGATAGGCATCAGAATTCCTCCCACCCTTGCGCCATCGTTGCCGCCTTGCCGCCAAAGGCGTTGGCAATTTTCTGGCTGAGGGCTCGGGCGGGGGAGGCGACGGGCAAGCTGTTGGGGCTGGTCGAACGTGGTTTGGCGGCGACCGTGCCATCAAGCCTGAACTGACCGACGAGGCCCCGCAGGTTGCCGGCTTCCTGCGCGAGAGAAGCCGCAGCGGCGCTGGATTGTTCGACCATCGCTGCATTCTGCTGCGTTGCCTGGTCCATCTGATTGACCGCGCTGTTGATTTCGGCAAGGCCGGTCGATTGCTCCCTGGCCGAGACCGCGATGGCTTCCATGTGGGTGTTGATCTCGACGATGAAGCCGCCGATCGTCTTCAATGCCTGGCCGGTATCGCGCACCAGCTTGACGCCGCTCTGAACCTCATCGGAGGAGTTGTGGATGAGGCCCTTGATCTCCTTGGCCGCCTGGGCCGAGCGCTGTGCGAGTTCGCGCACCTCTTGCGCCACGACTGCGAACCCCTTGCCGGCTTCGCCGGCACGCGCGGCTTCGACGCCGGCATTCAGAGCGAGCAGGTTTGTCTGGAAGGCAATCTCGTCGATCACGCCGATGATGTTGGAGATCTGCTGTGAGCTCTCCTCGATTTTCTTCATCGCCGCTTCCGCATGGGAGACGACCTGGGCGGACTGCACGGCGGACTGATTGGCGTGGCCCGCAACAGTGCGCGCCTCCTCGGTGCGCTTGGTGGAGTTTCCGACATTCACCGTGATCTGATCCAGCGCGGCGGCGGTTTCTTCCAGGGAGGACGCCTGCTGCTCGGTGCGTCTGGAAAGATCGTTCGCACCCGACGAGATTTCCCGCGTGCCGCTGTCGATGCCATGCACCGCTGCCGCGACGGAGCTGATCGTCCGGCCGAGCTGGTCGACCGTGGCGTTGAAGTCGTTGCGGAGGGCTTCGTATTCGTTGGCGAAAGCTGCATCGATCCGGCAGGCGAGGTCGCCGCTCGCCAGACGTTTCAGGGCATCGCCCAGCGTCGACGTGGCGATGCGCAACTGTTCGGCTTCGCGTGCCATGCGCTGCTGCTCCGCCTGACGGTTGTGCTCTGCGGCAGCACGCATCTGTTCGGACTGTCCTTCCAGTTCACGCGCCTTCAGGCCGTTCTCCTTGAATACCTGGACGGCTCCCGCCATCTTGCCGACTTCGTCGCGGCGTTCCGTTCCATCGACATCCACATCGAGATCACCACCGGCAAGCACCGACATCAGATCGCAAAGTGCGTTGATCGGCTTTACGAGCCACGCCGTCACGGCGAAGTACGAGCAAGCCAGAACGGTGGCGAGCCCACCCATGAGGATGACAAGGGTCATGGTGCTGGTCGATTCCGATACGTTCCGGAGGTCGTTGCTGGCGTCCAGTACCGTTTTTTCGATAGCCCGGGTTTCGGCGACGATCCGCTCGGTCAGCTCCGGGAAATTCGGCTGGCATTCGGTTCCGAATGTTTTAACAGCCGTCATTGCGTCTGCTGCGTTGGCCTTGTTTGCTCCCTGAGTGAGCGCTGCAGCGCATTGCCTTTCGAGAATATCGAGGCCGGCCTGTTTGAATTGTGGAATCTTCGCGTCGTCGGGGCTCGCCTGCCGGGCGTTGTCCATATATTCCGAGAACTTCTGCTTCGAGGACGCAAACTCGGCCTTGCCGATCTCGATTTCCTTGGGGTCCGTCAGCATGACGACATCTGCGACGGCTGCTCGCGCACGTTGCATTGCCCGGGTGGCCGAAGCCATGCTTTGCGAGGCGCGCACCTGGCCGACCAGCAGGTCCGAGTAGGCCTTGTCGATCTTCCGGATCTGGGTTGACGTGTAGAAGCCGGTGGCCAGCGAAAACAATCCGAAGACCCCGAGAATGAGCAGCATTTTAAAAAGGATTGGCCAGTTTTTCATCACATACGTCCCGAGTGTGAATGACATGGTGGAAAAAGCCCTCAAATCATTCGAGTGGCATGTGAAACGCGGAACAATGGCGTTGTGTGTACGACTAAGCGGCTGCGATGATTAACAAAATTATATTTTAGAAAAGCAAAGACGATCTATGTCGCGCAAGACGGATAGGCCTGCGGAAATCGGATAACAGTTGTTTTGTATGTGCGGTTCCCACCGAAATTACGCCGGCCCAGACCGTAGTCTTTTGCCCGGTTCCGCGTTGCACGGCGCGAAGATTACGCCGCCGCGATTCGCAGCAGGCGGCGTTCGTGTCGGTGCTTCAATGCAATCGGTCTACGCGTTTTCTTGTATGCGAAGGGCTTTCGCCATAGGTCGTCTTGTAGGTGACTGAAAATCGCCCGAAGTGGAAAAATCCCCATTTCAGACAAATGTCACTCACGGCTTGATTGTTCGTAGGATCAAGCAGATCGCGCCGCGCCGCCTGCAGGCGCGCCAGTGTCAGATAAGCGATGGGCGTCGTGTCCCGAAAGGCGCGAAAGCCGGATTGGAGAGCTCGAACGGAGATGCCGGCCGCTTCTGCGATCATCGGCATGGTAATCGGCCGGCTGATATTCGCATGCATGAATTCGATCGCGCGCCGCACATGCCGCGGAGCGATCAGGCACGGTTTCTTTTCCAGCAGATAGGACAGGCGATGCGGCACCAGTCGCACCACGAGGTCGGCCATTGCCTGGGTCAAATTCGTCATGGCGATCGGTGAGCGCAAAAGGGGGCCATTGTTGCGCATGCCGTTCATCATGGTGGTGGCCAGACGGGTAATTATCTGACCGGCAGGCGTGGCCTGATCCAGTTCCGGGAGAATATCCAGCGAACCGTTGAGCGGTATTTCAAACGTCTGGCCAACCACTTGCGTTATGACGGACCAATCGATCAGCAACTCGTCGATTACATTCGACTCGCCATGCATGACGACGCTGTTCGGCTCGAAATTATTGTAGAGAAGGAGTTTTCCGGTCGCAGCCTCTGCTGCGCGGGGACCGTAGTTTACCGCCATTCCGCCTTTGCGTGGAACGACGATCGACAAATATTCCGCCGTGTCGTTCGTGGCTTCAATGTTGAACCGGAATGCATCCTGGTGATAACCACTAATCAGGACGGCGTTGTCGCACGCGGCAAGATCTATGCCCCAATTGAAATCATGAACCTGTCCCACCGGCGTGGCGCTGAATGCTCCGAAGGCGCCGGCCAGGGTTTCGATCATGTTGTCGAACGATGAGCCGCGGAATTGAAACGAGAATTGTGGATTGCTGTTTTCCGGCATGGCTCCCCCGAATCGGCATATGCATCATTCGCTTTTTTAGATGATTCAAATAAAATGACTTGTCCGCGCCTTCAATGGCCGGAGCGAAGCTATCCAATGAAAACGCCTCGCTTTCGATGATGGCATCTGCAAGACCCGGGATGCGCAAAGGTTCGCCTGCCGCCCAATGCATCGAATGCTGGGGTTGAGCATCTAGGGCGGGTCGCCGATCCGGAGCCGGTACGCCACAGCGGCCGCCGCTCCGCGACTGGAGACCGAAAGTTTGCTCAAAATGTTGGAGACATGCACGCTCGCCGTTTTTGACGAAATGAACAGATTGTCGGCAATCTCCCGATTGCTCCGTCCCGCCGCGATCAATCGCAGGACCTCGAATTCGCGATCCGTTAGGCCGAGAGGTGCCTTCGGCCCGCTGGTGCCCTCTTCGTCTCGTAAATCGATCCGCGCCTTTGCCGCGATAATCTCGATTTGACGATGCAATAGGCAGGCATCAATCGACTTGCTGAGTTCGGCTCCTCGCCGGAGATCGTCCGCACCCTTCTTGCGTTTACCGGCATTCATTGCAGCGCTGCCGGCTTGCATGAGGGCATATGCCTCTCGATAGGGTTGGTTCAAATCAGCCCAGCTTTTGGCAACAGCTTGCCAGGCATCGAGATTGGAAACCGTCATGCGTGAGATTTCGGCCGAGATACCAGACCTCTCTGCTTCCTCCACCACGTTGCGGCATGGCGTTGCCGCGGCAACAGCGGCCAATTGTCCAGCCACATCTTTCTGGTTGGCATCAATACCGACACGCACGGCCGATGCCAGCAGTGGCCAGGAAATGTCCGCTTGCTCGTTGAAGTGCGTCAGAGCGGATCTCACCAAGACGGCCGATTGCGCCACGTCGCCGGCGAGTGCATGGCTTTCGATGTCGAACCTCAGGAGATTGGTCGCCATACGGCGCGCGACTTGCGGCCCCGGAGCCAGATTACGCAAGGATTTCGCTGCTGCGGCAATGCGATCCGGGTTCCCCCGGACCAGGGCGATCTCTGCCTGACATTCGAATACATGAACAAGACCTAGCGGCAATGGGTCGAGCGCGGCCATCCGTTCGCACGTTTCGATGGCTTCGGAAACGCGGCCCACGGCGAGAAAGGCGCGGCACAGGGGGGATCCTACAATCGCTCCGATATATCGGGCCTGCCCGTATTCGACCGTTCGCTCAAAGATCGCCGGTCCGGCGTCGATGATCCGGGCATAGGCTCCTGTTTCAAGAAGAGCTTGAAGCAGGGCCGCGCCCGCCAAAACCTCAACCCGCCCGATGTGCGCCGTTTCGGCCCGGGCCGCCACGCTGTGATGCGCATCGACGGGAAAACCGCCCGATGCCGTGTTCAACGACGCCTCGACGATCAGCGCCTCGATGCGGAACTCCTCGTCATCGAGCCGCTCCGACAACGTCTTCAGCTCATTACCCAGACGCCTGGCGCGATCGTATTCTCCGCGCAATATCAGGGCGCGCGAAAACTGTCCCAGTGCGTCGGCGCGTAACCGTGTGAGATCGGGCGCGTGATCGAGCGCTCGTTCGAGGTCGGCGATCTCGCCTGGAATGAGTGCATGCTGGCGCATTACTGCACGCTGCAAGAGAAGCGCGGCAAGCTGTTCGCCGTCGCGGCCGGCGTCTACTTCTGCGAGAGCGCGTTCAACAAAGGCCAGTCCCTGTTCGGCTTCGGCTGCCCAGCAGGCGGCATCGGCCGCGAGTTCCAGAACCTTGCAATGATCCGCCCCGGTCAAATCGGTTGGTTTTTCAACCTCGGGCCACGCCGCCAGCACGAGCTTGAGCATTTCCATCTGGTCGGCATAGGAGAAAGCGGCAGCGGCTTCCGCCGCAGCGCGCCAGGCCCATTTCAGGCAGTTTTCGGCATGGCCGGCACCACGCCAGTGGTGTGCCAGCGCAACGGAATGCCAGATCCGGTAGCTTGGAACTGATCCCAGTTCGAGCATATCGGCATAGATCCGGTGAATGGCCACCTTTTCGCCTGCAATCAGGTCATCCCGTACCGCTTGGTGAATCAGTGCATGACGGAATGCATAGCCGTCCCCGTCGGCCACCAGGATACCCGCCGAAATTGCCGGACGCAGCAATTCCGCCAGTTCCAGGTCGGACCGGGTTGCCACAGCGCTGAGAAGTGCGTGGGTCATATGCGGGCCGCCGAGCGCCATAAGCTTCAGCAAGCCGGCAGTCGGCCCCGGCACGTCCCTTACGGCTCTCAGCAGATAGTCCGTGAGAGAACCGGGCAGGTTCGTACGCAAGCGTCCGTTCGCATCGACGAGCGCCTCCGTGAAAAGTGGAATTCCGCCACCCCGCGCATAGACTTCGTTGATCTCGGCAGGTGCCGGCATGCGTTTGAGGAGTTCTTCTAGCTGTGCGGCAATCTCGCCGCGCTTGAAGAGCGGAAGCTTCAAAACTTCGGCCTGTTCGTGAAGGGCGAGGTCCGCGATGACCGCCCTCGCTGGATTGGCGCCGTCGGCCTCTTCGGGGCGAAAACTGATGATCAGCATGAGCCTGGTTTTCTTCAACCGCGCGGTCAGGAAGCGCAGCAGGTCGCACGTGGCTTGGTCTGCCCAGTGAAGATCCTCTATGATCAAGACGAGCGGCATCTCGCGTGCAAGTGCCTCAAACAGCGTTCTCAGTGTTTCGAATAGACGCGCTCTCGCGATGCCCGCGTCAAACCGTTCCGAGGTTTCGCCGAATTCCGGAAGAAGCCAGGCGATCTCCCGCGCACCTTCCGCGCCGATAAGAGATTTTGCCGCCAATACACCCCGTATTTGAATGAGTTCGTGCAGCACGGCCGTCACGGCCGCATAGGGCAGGGTCGCTTCCCGCTGTTCAACACATCCGCCCTTCAGGACTAGAGCCCGGTCGGCGATACGACTGGAAAATTCTTCCACCAGTCGGCTTTTGCCACCACCTGCCTCCGCCCCGATAAGGAGGGACCTTTGCCGTCCACCAGTAGCATCGAGAAAAGCGGTCAGCATCGAATCGAGTTCTTCTGCGCGACCTAAGAACCGGGTCTTTCTGGGAGATGCCGACACAAAACGCTCCGATACGTGGAGTTCGAGACTAGCAGAGATGGAGACATAGTCATCCCTTGCCCCGCAGGTATCACCGGATATTGCGATGCGCCGTCTGGCGGTGCCGAAGGGTTCCGTCATGCGAAACCTTGGTCAGGAGATTTCTAGCCCGGCATACTTAAAATGCCTGATGCGCCATACCCTGCCTTAGCCCCACTATAGGGAACATGCGGACGTCGCGTGTTCCTTGCGGAGCGTGACGTGAGCAAAGGAGGAACCATCCATGGAATGCTTCGACGCCATACCTGGAGCGTGTATTCGAACCGCCGCAATCATTCGCCTGGTGACTTTGGCAAGCCCAACGATGCCAGAGCATGAAATTTCGCCGCTTCATTCGATACAGTAAAGGACGCCCGTAATGCATGACCGCACCATCAAATTCGACGATGTCGAGATCGCCACGCAGGCTTTCGGCGATCCGGCCCATACGCCGATCCTGCTCATCATGGGCGCCATGGCATCGATGCTGTGGTGGCCGGAGGAGTTCTGCCAGCGGCTTGCCGGTCACAAATTCTATGTCATCCGCTACGACAATCGCGATACAGGCCGCTCGACGAACTACCAGCCCGGGGAGCCACCTTACACCATCGAAGACATGGCAGCGGATGCCATAAGAGTGCTTGATGCCTATGGAATTGCCCGCGCGAACCTGATCGGAATGTCGCTGGGCGGCGAAATCGCGCAGATCGCAGCGCTCGCTCATCCGGCGCGTGTTAAGGCGCTAACGTTGATCTCCACCACGCCTTTCGGCGTTGATACCAGCACTCTACCGCAGACCACGGATGCCTATATGGAACATGCCGCGACGGGTGAAACTGTCGATTGGGCAGACGATGAGCAAGTGATCGCGTTCGTCGTCAAGGATACCCGGATGATCGCCGGTTCTGCGCATCCTTACGACGAATGGAGCGCGCGCACTCTGGTTGAACGCGACGTCAAACGCGCCAGAAACTTCGTCAGCGCCACCAATCATTTTATGCTGAAGCGTGGCGAGACCTTGAAGGGGAATTCAAGTGAACTGGCTGCGCCGGTCCTTGTCATACACGGAACGGCCGACCCGATTTTTCCAGTCGAGCATGGCGAACTTCTGGCACGGACAGTCGGGAACGCGAAACTTGTCCGGCTTGAGGGCGGCGGCCACGAAATGCATCCGCAAGATTGGGGAAAGATCATTTCGGCGATCGACGCACATTTCAATGCGCAGGCGTAAAATAGAGAGTGTATCATGGCTTTGGAACGTGCAGATTTTTACGATGCGGAGTTGACGCGTCATAATCGCTATCTCCGGGTTGCCGCCAGCGTCGGTACGGCCGATCGGGTGCTCGATATCGGCTGCGGTGCGGGGCAAACGACGCGCGAAGCGGCCCGCGCCGCGATGCAAGGGGCCGTGGTCGGCGTGGATGTTTCCCTTGAGATGCTGGACGTCGCGAGGCGAAGGAGCGCTGCCGAAGGCTTGCGAAACGTTGTGTTCGAAGAGGGGGACGCACAACGCCACGCATTTCCAGCCGGAGGTTTCGACCTCTGCATCAGCCGTTTCGGCGTCATGTTTTTTGCCGACCCGGCACTGGCATTCGCCAATATCGGCCGGGCGATGCGCCCCGGCGCGCGCCTTGTGTGGATGGTCTGGCAAGATCGCAGACGCAACGAGTGGTCCGGTGCCATTCAGCAAGCCCTAACGCCTGGCGTGACGCCCCCGACAGCGGCCGCCGCTCCATTCTCACTCGGCGATCCATCGATCGCCTCGGGCCTTCTGAACATGGCCGGCTTCACGTCGATCGATTTTACCGAGGTTCGGGAGCCGGTCTTTTATGGGGCAAATGTCGATGCCGCGTTTGCAGCGCTCATCCGTCTCTATCTGGATAAGGATGCACTCATGCGCTCGAATGAGAAACCTGACAGGTCGATGCAGCGGCTGCGCGATTTGCTGGAGGCGCATATGACCCCCGAGGGTGTGCTCTTCGATTCCAGTGCGTGGATTATCACGGCGCAGCGGGCGGGTTGATTTGGATCTGCTTCGGGATGATCCGTGCGCCGCGTCAGGTCTCGCCTTTGAAATCGCGTCGTACGATGCCGTGGCGCTGGAGTTTGTCGTAGAAGGTTTTCCGCGGGATTCCGAGTGCCGTGATCGTCTCCTGCACATCGCCGCTATGTGTGGCAAGCGTCTGGCGGATGATCTCGGCCTCCAGCCGCTCCAGACGCTCCGGCAGAGAGCCCGTTTCCGTCGCGGAGGAGGTGGATGGCGCAGCTGCAGCCGGCATCATGCCGAGCACTGCGCGTTCCGCGAAATGCGAGAGTTCACGCACATTGCCCGGCCAGTCATGCTCGCGCAGGTGGCGCAGGATATCGGCTGACAATGCCGGGGCTTCACGCTGAAACCGTCGGGCGGCGCGCTCGGCGAAATAGCTGAACAGCAACGGGATGTCGTCGCGTCGCTCGCGCAACGGCGGGATGGTGAGCGAGACGACATTCAGGCGATAATAAAGGTCCTCGCGAAAGCTTTTGCGCTGTTGGGGATCGGCGAGGTCAACCTTCGCGGCTGCGACGATGCGGATATCGACAGGCCGCACCTCGTTGGTGCCGAGCGGCGTCACCTCGCGCAGTTCCAGGACGCGAAGCATCTGGATTTGCGTGGACAGCGGCATGCTTTCAAGCTCGTCGAGAAAGAGCGTGCCGCCGCTGGAATGCTCGATGCGGCCGATGCGCTTCTTCTGCGCACCGGTGAAAGCGCCCGGCTCGTGGCCGAAGAGCTCGCTCTCGATGACCTGCTCGGGGAGGGCGCCGCAATTGAGCGCGACGAAGTTGCCTTTCGCACGACGGCTCCAGCCGTGCAGCAGGCGTGCAACGACTTCCTTGCCGCTCCCCGTCTCGCCCGTCACCAGCACATCGACATCGGTGTCTGCGATCTGGCGCAGGGTCTGACGCAGGCGATCCATCGCCGGCGTCTGTCCAATGAGCGGAAAGTCGTCTTCGGCCTGGCGGGCAGCGTCGCGAAGACGGCGATTTTCAAGCACGAGGCTGCGCTTCTCTGCCGCACGATGCACGCACTGGATCAATCTTTCGGCGGGAAAGGGCTTGCTGATGAAATCGTAGACACCATCCTGGATCGCTTTGACCGCAGTGGGAATGTCACCGTGGCCTGTGACGAGGATGACGGGAATTTCCGCATCGAGTGCACGAACACGGTCGAAGAGCTGGAGCCCGTCCATGCCCGGCATGCGGATATCGGACACGATGACGCCTGCAAAATCCGCGTCGAGCTGCGACAGCGCCTGCGCTGCCGAATTGAACGGCGTAACCGTGAAATCGGCAAGCTCAAGTGTTTGTGCCGTCGCGTGCAACAATTGGCGGTCGTCGTCGACAAGGAGGACGGGCGTGTTCATTCTCCAGCCTTTCTGAGGTGAACGCGGAAGCTCGCACCGCCGGCATTCGTTTCGACCTCCAGCCGCCCGCCATAATCGGTGACGATGTCCTTCGCGATGACGAGGCCGAGTCCCAGGCCCTTTTCCTTCGAGGTGTTGAAGGGCTCGAAGAGCTGGGCAAGGATTGCGGTCGACAAACCAGGGCCGTTGTCTGCGACGGTCATGACGACGTCTTGCGCATGGACGGTTACGCGCACATCGACCCGCCCGTCGGCGCGGGGTTCGACGGCTTCAAGCGCATTCTGGAAGAGGTTGATCAGCACCTGTTCGAGCCGGAGACGATTGCCGATCACCTGGAGGTCTTCCGGCATGGGGGCGATGATCAGTCTTTCCAGTCGACCGGTGAAGCGGCTGCGCAGGAGAAGGATCGCACCATCGATGACTTCGCGTACCGCGACAGGCCCTTCGGCCGTGCGGCCTTTTCGGGCCAGTGCCTTCAAGTCTTCCGTAATGGTGGCGATGCGATCCGTCAGGCTGGCAATGTGGTCGAGGTTCTCAAGCGCCGGCTCCGGTTTGCTGCGGTCGAGAAAGACCTTTGCGTTGTCGGCATAGGCGCGGATGGTGGCGAGCGGCTGATTGATTTCATGCGCGACGCCTGCCGCGACCTGACCGAGAATGGCGAGCCGGTTGGCCTGCACCAGATCCTGCTGTACGGCCTGAAGCCGTGTTTCGGTCTCGCGATGATCGGCAATCTCGGCTTCGAGATGATCGCGGGCTTGGCTGAGGTCGCGTGTGCGCTCAACCACCCGGCGCTCGAGTTCTTCGCGTGCAGCCTGTTCCCGCGCGGCGTAGATACGCACCGCCTGGCGTCGCCACAGCCAATAGGCCGCCGAAAGGCTTGCCGCGCCCAGAAGCAGGAGGACAATGAGCCGTGCCTCGCGCATGGCAGCGGCGACGGCATCTTTCGTCGGCACGAGATATTCGAACTGCCATGGTGTCGATGCCACGGGTGTGGTGATGCGCAGATAGGATTCTGCACCGCCGCCCGGCAGCAGAACGCGGATAAGGCCGCTTGCACTCTGTCGCTCGAAGGGAAGCGGTGCGAGGGGAGCCTCGCCGAACTGGAGGCTTTCGCGGATCGCGGCAAGGCTTTCCGGCGGAAGTGGCTCGGTGGTCATGAAGCGCCATGAAGGGATGCTGGTGATCAGCACGACATGGCTGGCATCGACGACATAGGACGGCCGCTGCGTCTCGTGCCAGTCCTTCTCAAGCTGATCGAACTCCATCTTGACGACGACGACGCCGAGAGGGGCCGCCGCCGGACCGATCCGGTGCGATATATAAAGGCCGGGCCGCTTGCTGACCGAACCAAGCGCAAAATGTTCGGCGGTACCGTCCTTTATGGCGCGAGTAAAATAGGCGCGGAAGGAATAGTCGCTACCCACGAAACTCGTCGGCTCCTGCCAGTTGCTCGCCGAAACCGCGACGCCCTTGGCATCGATGACGTAAATCACCGCAGCGCTTGTTCCGGTAACTAGCTCTTCCAGCTTGCGATCAAGGAATTCGCGCTTGGCCGGCACGGCGCCGGTCAGCGCATCCACAACATCCCGGTCGCGCGAGAGCAGGAAGGGCAGGGCACGTGGGCGCTCCAGCACCGCGCGCAGCAGGGCGACCTTGAGGTTGGCATCGGTCTGTCCCTGGTCTTCCAGCGCCGAGAGGGCCGTCGCACGGCCATAGACCCCCGCCGCATGGAAGGCGCCCAGCGAGATGACGAAGAGAACGACAGCTAAGACAAACCACTCCCGTCTCAACGAGCGGGCGTTGTCGGCAAAACTGCGATCGACCGGGTGCGGCTTCATCGCTTAATTTGAGCATAAAATCGCACGGTCTTCAATGCGCATGTGCGAAAGTCCGCACGTCGCGGATTTTGTGGTTTCGGCTTCGAGAAAATAAATCAATTATAATAGTGGCTTAAAAGAACGCTTCTCACTTGGCATGCCTCTTGCTGTGCTTGTCGACAGTTACAGCAAGCCACCCCGGGAAGAGCCGGTTTTCCGGTTGGGGTGCGAAAGGAGGAAGCCGTGCACATCTCGTCCGCCGTCACGGAAACGCGTGACACCAAACCGTTCTACACCCACCTTTATTTCCAGGTGATCGTCGCCATTATCGCCGGCATGCTTGTCGGCCATTTCTATCCCGATTTCGGTGCCGGGCTGAAGCCGCTCGGCGATGCCTTCATTCGCCTTGTGAAGATGATCATCGCACCGGTCATCTTCCTGACGGTCGCCACCGGCATTGCCGGCATGTCGGACCTGAAGAAGGTCGGCCGCGTCGCGGGCAAGGCGATGATCTATTTCCTGACCTTCTCGACGCTCGCACTTGCCGTCGGCATGCTCGTCGCCAATATCGTGCAGCCGGGCGCCGGGATGCATATCGATCCCGCTTCTCTCGATGCCAATGCGGTTGCGACCTATGCCACCAAGGCCCATGAATCGACCATTACCGGCTTCCTGATGAACATCATCCCGCAGACCATCGTCGGCGCCTTCGCCGAAGGGGACATTCTGCAGGTACTGTTCTTCTCGGTGCTGTTCGGCATCGCGCTCGGCATGGTCGGCGAACAAGGCAAGCCCGTCGTCGATTTCCTGCAATCGCTGACGACGCCGATCTTCCGGCTGGTTGCCATTCTCATGAAGGCGGCGCCGATCGGTGCCTTCGGTGCCATGGCCTTTACCATCGGCAAATATGGTATCGGCTCGGTCGCCAATCTCGCCTTCCTGATCGCCACCTTCTACATCACGGCATTCCTTTTCGTCTTCGTGGTGCTGGGTGCCGTGGCGAAATACAACGGCTTCTCGATCCTGGCGCTCATTCGCTACATCAAGGAGGAGTTGCTGCTCGTTCTCGGCACTTCCTCGTCTGAAGCGGCACTGCCCGGCCTGATGCAGAAGATGGAAAAGGCCGGCTGCAAGCGTTCCGTCGTCGGCCTCGTCATCCCCACGGGCTATTCGTTCAACCTCGACGGCACCAATATCTACATGACGCTGGCGGCGCTCTTCATCGCCCAGGCGGTGGATATCCAGCTGTCGATCGGTGACCAGATCCTGCTGTTGCTCGTGGCCATGCTGAGCTCCAAGGGGGCCGCCGGCATCACCGGTGCAGGCTTCATCACGCTCGCCGCGACACTTTCGGTCGTTCCCTCCGTGCCGGTGGCAGGCATGGCGCTGATCCTCGGCATCGACCGCTTCATGTCCGAATGCCGTGCGCTCACCAACTTCGTCGGCAATGCGGTGGCGACTATCGTCGTCGCCCGCTGGGAAAACGAACTCGACGTCGATCGGTTGAATGCAGCGCTCAACGGAAAAGCAACGGAGACGCTCGTTGACCCGCCGGCTCTTCAACCGGCCGAATAAAGCTGGTCTGGACGAAATCTATCGAGGCGCTGATCAATGATCAGCGCCTTTTTACGTGCCCGGTTGGGGTGATGCCAGGTCAGGTATATCGCGACGTAAGGTTGACATGATCTTCTACTCGGCGGACAAAGACGTAGAGTTTGAGGGGATTTGACTTATGGCTGACGAAACGAACACGACGGAAAATGTTGCAGCAACACCGGTAGATGCAGCGGTTGCAGCTCCAAAGAAGCAGCGTGCGCCGCGGCGGGTAAAAGCAGTTTCGGACACGGCGGCGGTCGCCGCGCCGGCCAAGACTGAAAAAGTCGTCAAGGAACGTAAGAAGCGCGCTTCCAAAGCGGCCCCATCCGGCGTGCCCGCTGCTGAAAAGTCGGCCGTAGTTTCGAGCAGAAAAGGCCGTGCAACGATACGC